>JAAYUT010000455.1 GCA_012517485.1 Candidatus Atribacter fermentans | reverse complement strand
TTTTTGTAAAGTAAAGATAAATCTTCATACCCTGTTATGATAGCAGTTGAGGATGGAAATCAACTCTTCGACATTCCATGACACATCGCTCCATTATTCGGATGGAAAAGAGGGTGAGGGGGAGAGGGGTTGAAGTCTCAGGAAAATGGCTTTGTTGTTAGATAAGATCCTTAGGGGTTGAAAAGTGAAATCTCAGGAAAAAGACTGTGGCTTTAGATAAATTACTCGAATTATCAAGAACACGAGGATTCAAATTAGCAGTATATTGATTGGCTTTTGGTCATATATAACCTTATCGATAGGAGAAAAACGAACTTAAATATGTTAAAATAAATGAAAAATAAATTCGGAGGGTTTGATAAGTGCTTATCGAATATATTGAAGAAGCCCTTAATCGTGCTCATTATGAAATTATCGAAGATGAAGAACCATTTTACGGTGAAGTTAAAGAACTGCCCGGGGTATGGGCTTTGGGGACTACCTTAGAGGAATGCCGCAAAAATCTCAAAGATACTATCGAGGGATGGATTCTCTTGAGTATTAGGAAGGATCTACCTATTCCTAAACTTGGAAATAAAAATATAGATATTGAGGTCGAATCAAATATTCATTCATGAAATTTAAGGCTATATCTTTTTTAGAGTTAGTTCAAAACTTAAAAAAGGTTTGGTTTTAAGGGACCTTATTCAGGGGGAAAACATCTTTTTATGATAAAGGGTAACCTTCGTTTAACTCTTCCAAACCCTCACAGAAAAGAAATAAGTCCGGATCTTCTCTTGCGAATACTCAAACAAGCCAATATATCAAGAGAGGATTGGATAAAAATGTTTTATTCGTTAAATCCTTGATTTATATCTCTTTCATCATCGATAATAATTATTTTTGAAAGTCAATCATAAAAAATCTTGTGGTCTTGTCTTGATTCTTGAATTATTGAATCCATTGAACTAAGGAATTGGGAAAATGGAAAAATTATTAAATGATAAAAGATGGGATCCTTGTGGCTAAAATGACGAAGGGGCGAGGGGACAATTTCTGGTTCCTTCTCCCTTGATGGGAGAAGGTCAGGATGAGGGGGAAAGCCTGGGGGGGGAATAAACTGCTTATTGGTAATTCTGGCAGAAACCGATGAATTCTTCCCAAAGAAGAGGAAGATCATCTCCCTGAGCTTGAACGGTTAATTCATCAATTCGGGTAACTCCGGCGAGTTTCTCCATTTTTTCGGCTTTTTCGGGACGGAAAAATTCTACTTCGATATGATAAGGTGGCTCAAGAACATACGGTTTGAATTCTGATATTCTTTTCAATGATTCTTTAGCAGTTTTCCTAATTTCATGATGAGTCACTTCAATAGGAAGACATAAGGCACTGTGTTCGTTAATAGCCCATTTGACAGTAACAGTGGGAATGTCACCCAGAAGACTTTCGGTTTCTTCCATCCCCTTCGAATCTCCGCTAACAAAAATCAAAGGTACTCCATAAAAACCAGCAATAGCTGCCTCCATGCCTATCTCTCCCACAAGAATTCCATTAAGATAGATACTTTTAATGGAATGGTCATAGGTATGAGTTAATAAACCTCCCGGAGTTTGTGCCATAGCATGAAAACCGATCATCATAAAACCATCAGCTTTTTGGTAAACTTCTTTTAAAAGAGGATAAATCTTACGAGGTTTGCCCATAAAAACCCAGGTTTGAGGGGGTAATTTGCCTAAGTTGAGATTGAGGCCATAATAGTGCATATCAAAGATAGTTATCTCGGTCGCACCTCCCTCGAAAGCTCCTTCAATCGCAGCACGAACGTCAGATAACAGGTATTCTCTCGCTTCCTGATAAAGAGGAGCGCCTGGTTTAGCCTGCTGTTCGTTATCCACCACTCCAGAAACGCCTTCTAAATCAACTAATAAGATAATTTTCAAATTGCTCACCCTCCCTTATTGATTGTATAACATTTTTCTCATATTTTTAAAATCACGTTTTTTCAATGATTGTTTGGCAACTCGCACCGGCTTTAGAAGAACGAAGCTGTTTTCGAATCCATTCAGAGTATTCTGCAACAGCTTCCTCCATCCGATATTGAGGTTTATAACCCAGTTCTTTCATAGCCAAAGATATATCGAGAGTTTCTCCGCGAGGGAAGAGTTTTCCTTCACCAAGAGTTACTTCCCGAGGTTGATCACTGTATTTCTGAGCTAACCGGGCTAATTCCGGAAAGCTGGTTACTTCGTCAGTGGCTATATTGAAAATTCGATGTTCAAGATGTTCTGCTTCATAGGCCAACACAGTCCCCAGAGCGGTATCTTTCACATAGGTAAAACCAAGACTTTGATCTCGACCTTTTTCCAATTGAAGATTATCCAGTCCTTCCATTGAGCCTAAAAGATTTCTAAATAATGGATTCATTTCCGAAGGGAGAAGTCCCGGCCCGAAGAAAAAATAGGGACGGATCACTCGCACATCAATTTGATAGTGGTTTCCATATTGAAGACTCATATATTCTGCTCCGGCTTTTCCAGCTCCATAGAGATCAGAGGGATTGACTGGATGAGTGAGCTCTGAAGGAGAATCTTTAACTTCCCCATAAACCGCTCCAGAACTAATATAAAGGAATTTGGGGATTTGATAGAGTCGTGCAAACTCAAGCAGGTTAAGTGTTCCTACCACATTTAAAATCGTGCTACGGTATGGGTTGTTCCAATATCGGGGGGAAGCCATCTCTGCCGGAGTATGAATGATCCCCTCGATATCATTTCCTTCCGAGTGAAAGACTGGTAAAAGTTGTGACCATTCCAGCACATCACCCTGAATAAATCTGATTTGGTTTTGATATTCTTCCAGATAATCAAAACTACGAGGTTTGAGGTCGAATGAAATAACTCTTTTCCCCTTCTGAGCTAAATAATAGATGATCCAGGAGCTTAGAAGCCCATTTCCTCCTGTAATAAGAACCGACATGGGAATTACCACCCCCTCAAATAATTTTATTTTTAAAATGTTGATTGCTGGAAAGTCATCGATAAAAGTCCTTCCACCTTGATTGGCAATTTTTTTTCGTCATGAGGGAAAGAACTTTTAAATTATTTTGCCATAGACTGGATAACTCTTCAAGGAATGACGGTTTGGTTATTTTTAAGAAATTGTTTGATTTATTCCTTCCTTGAAGGGTGAGGGAGGTTTGCCTTTATCTTTTTATCTCATCACTTTTCAACTATTCCGATATTTCCAGGATAGACGTTTATGCTGCTTTGGCAGCTCCAATTGAAGATGAAAATACTTTCTCAGGAAAGCGTTTCTTCCTTTCGCAAAGGGGATTAGGGGGATTTGATTTTTTCCTGCTCTGTCATTGCGAGGAGAGCCTTGTGCGACGTGGCAATCTCATCCTTTTGAAGTTTTTATAAAAAAAGAATTGAAAAGATGAGATCCTCACGGCTTCACAAAGCGAAGCCTCAGGATGACACCTTCGGTGTCAGATGAGATCCTCACGGCTTCTGAATATGAAGCCTCAGGATGACACCTTCGGTGTCAGGTGAGATCCTCACGCGGAAAACACCGCACAAGATGACTGATAAAAAGCACCCTCCCCGCCGCAAAAGCGGCACCCATCCACGGAGGGGAATTGTTTGATCTGACGAATAAAAGGCACACTCCATCGTCCCCCTCAATGGGGAAATCATTTGATGGTATTTCCAAGATGGAAATTTTAATTAAAGGAAGTTTCGAAAAAAATAGAAATTGATTTTGGTTTCCGAAATGGGAAGAAGGGGATACAATGTATTTACGTTTGAGAAAAATTTTAATATTGAAAGGATAACACATTTACCTTTAGAAAAATGAAAAGGAGTAAAATCAAAAAAATGAAGGAGGAAAAGAGATGAATAAAATTCTTAACTCGAGAGAGAGAGTTTTGACTGCATTTGAGCATAAAGAACCCGATCGAGTCCCCCTGGACCTGGGAGGGTACCAATCAGGCATAACCACCATTGCGTATGAGAAGCTTAAAAACCAATTGGGAATCAACCGACCCACCAGGATTTCAGAACGCAATCAGCAACTGGCAGTGATCGATGAAGAAGTTCTAAAAAAATTTGAAATTGATACCCGTTATGTTTTCATGAAACCATCGGTTCATTGGGACTCCAAAGAAGGCAGCGATAAAAGCTCAGCTTGGTACTATGATGAATGGGGTGCCCAATGGAAAAAACCCCACACCAGCTTTTATTATGACCCAGTGGGAGCCCCTCTCAAAGAAGCAACGGTTGAAGACCTCCGTCATTACCCCTGGCCGGATCCCAATGAAAAAAGCCGATTTGAGAATTTAGATAAAGAAGCCCAAGCTATTTCCAATTCAGGATACGCTCTTTGCACCACGGTGTCGGGGGTTTTCGAACAAGCCTGGTACTTGGTCGGTTTAGAACGAATCATGATCGAAATCATCGAGAATCCCTCTTTTGTTGAAGCTTTATTGGATCAAGTCCTAGTAATCCTTTCTCAACAATACTGCAACTTCCTGGATAAAGTCGGTCAATATCTCAATCTCATTGAGATATGGGAAGATATCAGCTCCCAGCAAGGGCCATTAACTTCACCAAATATCTATCGACAGATCATCAAACCCCGGACTCGGGACTTGATCAATGTCATCAAGTCAAAAACGAAAGCCAAAGTCGCTCTTCACAGTTGCGGGAGCACCAGTTGGGCAATTGACGATTTTATTGAAATCGGGATTGAAGTCTTGAATCCGGTTCAGGTGAGTGCAGCGCACATGGACACTAAAGAACTCAAGAAAAAATACGGTGATTCAATTTGTTTCTGGGGTGGAATCGATACTCAACGAATCTTACCGCGCGGGACAACTCAGGAAGTCGAAGAAGAAGTAAAAAGACGAATTGACGACTTAGGGAAAGGAGGAGGGTATCTCTTGGCACCAGTACACAATATCCAGCCCGATGTACCTCCTGAGAATATCATTGCCATGTACCAGACTGGCTTGTCTTATGGGCGATATCACAATGAATTGGAATTCTTCTTTTTGTGAAATTTTTCAGTTCTTAATTAAGCAATTTTAGTGCAAAAATCAGCGTATCAGCATGGTCGTAATGATTTTGATAGCTCTGATTTTTTGGTTTCATTGATCCTGAATCTATTTATTGGTTTGTTGAAAGTACCAACTCTTCATTTTGAACTAAATAAAGAAAAATCTATGGTAGAATAATGAACGACAGAAATGCAAAAAAGAAATGATATAAGGGATAAATATGGATAAACGTTGGAAAGAACTGGGAAGACTTTTAGTCAATTACTCCACAGGTGTTCAACCACATGAACGGGTTATGATTGCGATGACCGAAGTTGAAACCTATCCTTTGGTTCAGGCCGTCTATGAAGCGTGTATTCAAGCAGGTGCCCACCCACAGGTGCAATTTTTATCTGAAGAATTAAATCGTTCTTTGCTCAAACACGGGTCAAATCAACAAATCGAGTGGCTTCCTGAAATAGAAGCATATAGTATGGAATGGGCTGATGTCTATATTGGATTACGGGGTGCCCACAATCTACATGTTTTTTGGGATATTCCATCGAACAAGCTCGCTCAATTCCGCCGAACCATAGGGAAGATATCGACTTTGCGCTGGGAAAAGACTCGCTGGTGTTTAGTGCGGGTACCAAATACTTCTCTGGCTCAGGAAGCCGAAATGGATGAGGAAACTATTACCGATATGTTTTTAAATGCTTGTCTGTTAGATTGGCCGCAAATAAGTGAGACATGGTGTCGTTGGGCTGAATACTTATCCCAGGGGGAAGAAATTCGCATCCTTGGCCACAAAACTGATTTGCGTTTTTCAGTGAAAGACCGAAGATGGCAAGTCGCCAACGGAAAAATAAATATGCCTGATGGTGAAATTATGACTTCTCCCGATGAATCTTCAACTGAAGGAGAAATCTATTTTGATTTTCCTGGCGTATTAGGAGGTCGCCTCATGCACGACATTCACTTACAATGGCAAAAAGGAGAGTTGGTCAAAGCGACCTCGTCCACCCATCAAGATTTTCTCCAATCGACCATCCGAAGTGATCCAGGAGCCAGCCGGATCGGCGAATTCGCTTTTGGAACCAATCCTGAAGTCAAGTACTTCTGCAAGGATATTCTCCTTGATGAAAAAATTGGCGGGACAATCCATATTGCTCTTGGTCGTGCCTATCCCGAAACTGGAGGAACCAATAAATCAGCCATTCATTGGGATATCGTGAAGGATATGCGAAAAGAGGGTGAAATTTACTTAGATGGGAAATTAATTTTCCAAAAAGGGAAAATGTTGATCTAAGGAGAACTGTATGGCCAAAGAGTATTTATTAGGAGTCGATATCGGGACTTATTCTTCAAAAGGGGTCTTGGTTCAAGAGGATGGGAAAATCATTGCTCAACAGGTTGTTCCTCACGGGATGGACATGCCGAAGCCAGGATACTTTGAACATGATGCTGACCAAGTATGGTGGCACGATTTTGTTATCATTGTAAAAAATTTATTAGATATGTCCGGGATTGACCCCAAACAAATTTTAGGGATTGGAACCAGCGCAATCGGCTCTTGCGTTCTTCCCATTGATGAAGCAGGCCAACCACTGCGACCGGCCATTCTCTATGGCATCGATACTCGAACAACTCAGGAAATTGCATATTTGGAAAAAACGTTGGGGAGAGAGGAAATCTTTCGCCATTGTGGGATGTACCTGAGTTCTCAAGCCTCCGGTCCTAAAATTTTATGGATCAAAAATCATGAACCGGAGATTTTCCAGAAAACCAGATGGTTTCTCACCAGTCAAGCTTATCTCGTTTATAAGCTGACCAATCAACCAACTATTGATATTTATACTGCGAATGGTTATGCTCCATTGTTCGATGTTCATCACTTAAGTTGGCGGGAGGAAATTGAACCTTATATTACTCCAATCAATCGACTTCCCAAGGTTTTTTGGAGCTGCGAAATAGCTGGCCGAGTCACCGAGGAAGCAGCCCGAGAAACAGGCTTAGCTTGCGGTACTCCAGTCATCGTTGGAACAACCGACGCTGCCGCTGAAGCTATTAGTACTGGAGTAAAAGAGTTTAACGATAT
This sequence comes from Candidatus Atribacter fermentans, assembly GCA_012517485.1. Taxonomy (GTDB): domain Bacteria; phylum Atribacterota; class Atribacteria; order Atribacterales; family Atribacteraceae; genus Atribacter; species Atribacter fermentans. The sequence continues at coordinate 3,855 of JAAYUT010000455.1, read as the reverse complement.
GATGCTTATGTTTGGAAGCAGTATTTTTTTTATAGTCAAAACTTCTGAATTAATTCATACCAGTCATTTTTGGAGTGCTCCATTTCTGGAAAAAGAGACCTATGCCTTCTTAGGTGGTACTTCAACCGCTGGAAGTCTTACCACTTGGTTTCGGAACCAGTTTGCCGAATTGGAATTAGAAAAAGAAAAAACTGAAGGTGGTAATGCATACGACCGATTAGCAAAATTAGCGGCTCAGTCCCCATCTGGTGCTAAGGGGCTTATTATTCTTCCCTATTTTGAAGGGGAGCGAACCCCTTTGAATGACCCAAAAGCGAAAGGGATGTTCTTTGGTATCAGTCTCAGGCATACTAAGGCTGATATCTACCGAGCTATATTGGAAGGGGTGGGATATGGTATTCGCCATAATCTGGAAGTTATGGAAGAAGAAGGAGTAACACCCAGACGTATTTTAGCCACCGGTGGTGGGACGAAAAATGAACTATGGATGCAGATTGTCTCAGATATAACCCGGGTTGAATTGTCAATTCCTAAAGAACAAATTGGTGCCAGTTATGGAGATGCCTTTATGGCAGGAGTGGGGATTGGATTATTTCATGATCTGACTGAAATTGACCGTTGGGTTCATATCGAAAAAATTGTTCAACCTGGTGAAGAAGCAAGTGGAAAATATGATTTGAATTACTACTTTTTCCGTGCCCTTTATGAAAATACCAAGCCACTAATGCATGAGTTATCTGATTCTTTATCAGAGTGGTGATTTATGCCGCTTTCGTGGTATGAGTTTATGATGAAAAACTTACCCAGGAATCGTTTTCCTCTTGAGCCAAGGGGGTTAGGAGGATTTTCCCCTACTCCGTCATTGCAAGGAGCGTCCTATGCGACCTGGCAATCTCGTTATTAAAAACAGTAAGGAGTGAGAAGTGAGACGTGAGCCGAAAAAAAGAAAAAGATGAAATCCTCACGCCCTTAAATAATGAGGGGGAGAGGGGGAGAGAGGGCGAGAGGGAGAGGGAAGAGATGAATAGCCAAAGGGGGAAGAAAAAATTAAAAATAAATACATTTTGAGGAGGAATAGAGAATGCCAAAATCAAACTGGTTAGAAGAGGTATTTCACTGCCAAAAACCTATTATAGCTATGTGTCACTTTGGTGCCATGCCTGGTGATCCGGGTTATGACCACAAAGGTGGGATGGAGAAAGTCATAGAATGGGCAAATAAAGATTTAACTGCTCTCCAAAAAGGTGGAGTGGATGCCGTGATGTTTTCCAACGAGTTTAGCCTGCCCTATATGACCAAAGTCCATACTGTTACTGTGGCAGCCATGGCTCGCATAATTGGAGAGTTGATGCCCAATATAAAAGTACCTTTTGGAGTCAATGTACTTTGGGATCCAGTGGCGAGTCTTGATTTAGCTGCAGCGACTGGCGCCAAATTTGTGCGTGAAATTTTTAGTGGAGTGTATGCCAGTGATTTTGGCTTGTGGAATACCAATTGTGGAGAGACAGTACGTCACCAATATGCCATTGGTGCTCAAAACGTGAAGCTCTTATTTAATATTGTACCAGAAGCAGCTCAATACCTTGGAAATCGGGATATCATCAGTATTGCCAAATCAACGGTTTTTAATGACCATCCAGATGCTTTGTGTGTATCGGGATTAACAGCGGGGGTTGAAACTGATGTACAAATCCTCAAAAAAGTTAAAGAAGCTTTACCAGATACGATCGTTTTTGCTAATACCGGCGTAAGGATAGAAAACTTAGAAAATCAGCTTGCGTTTGCTGATGGAGCCGTCGTAGGAACAACCTTTAAGCATGGTGGCAAGTTCGAAAATCATGTGGATGAAGATCGGGTCAAAGCATTCATGAATAAGGTGAAAAAGTTTAGGGGAAAATGAACGTAGGCAGTGCTGAATTAAAAATAATATTAGGATTTTCTTGAATTCAATTGGACAACTTTCTGACATTTTAACTTATTCCCGATTGGAGGTTTTAATTGATGTCTTCCAGTATCTTGGAAGCTATGATTGTTGCATCGCTCACTGGTGGGAGTATTCTGAGAAAATATTTTGAGAAAGAAAATTTTTCTGTCATTCAGAAGTCAGTTTCCTATGATTTAGTGACTAATATTGATAAAGAATCTCAAGAAGGAATCAATGCAATTTTATCCAAGCACTTTCCAGATATTCCTGTCATTGGAGAGGAGGGAAGTATTCAAACCGGCAAGCAATCGCAGGCATTCTATGTTGATCCCCTGGATGGAACTTTTAATTTTGTTCATAAGTATCCTTTCTTTTCAGTGTCCTTGGGATACTGGGAAAACAATGAACCGGTCATTGGAGTGGTTTTTGATCCAGTGAGGCGGGATTTGTTTTATGGTCAAAAAGGTGAGGGTGCTTATTTAAATGGAGAAAGGATACACGTCTCGGATCGAACTTCTTTAGAAGGAAGTTATCTGGTAACCGGCTTTCCTTATAAAGAAGGAAAACACCCAAGAATTGAAAAGGAAATTCGGTCGGTAATGAAGCTCACCGATTTGCGGGTTCTGGGGAGTGCAGCCTTGGAGCTTTGCTATGTTGCCAAGGGAATCATCGACGGATATTGGGAATATGACCTTTCTTCCTGGGATTTAGCTGGAGGAGTTTTAATTGCTCAAGAAGCTGGAGCAGTGGTGACTTCTCCAAGCGGTGGTTCCTTTGATCTTATTGAAGGAGATGTGTTAGCGGCTTCACCGGTTATCCACCAGAAGTTATTAGAAGCGTTAAAGTATTAAAAATGAGATTGCCACGTCGCTTTGCTCCTCGCAATGACGGAGCATTAAAAAATCAAATCCCCCTTACCCCCTTTTTGAAAGGGAGAAGTTGATCGGCATATTCCTATTTTCATTGTCATCTGTATTATTCGATAGAGTAAAGATCTATACTGAAAATACTAAAAAAGAGTAAAAAATGAGTAAAAAAGAAAAAGGCACACCTCCCTGAATCCTCCCTCAATGGGGGAATAAGTCGATCAATTCCCCTCCGTGGAGGGGTACCGCTTAGCGGGGGGAGGGTGCTTTTCAGTTTTTCATGAATATATTGAGTAAAGGGGAAAAAATATATTAAAAGATGAGATCCTCACGGCTTCAGAATACGAAGCCTCAGGATGACGCTGCTGGCGTCAGATGAGATCCTCACGCGGAAAAGCGCTGCTCAGAATGATAGCTTTTTTTACGCCTTCCTTAACTGAATAAAAATATTAGACGGCCCTATTACAAACCCCTTACTTAAAGAAAACTTTCCGGACTGCTTGGTGGGTATCAGCTGCATCCATTTTTTCCTGTCCCTTTAACAGAGAGTCTTTATCTATCTCATGTAATAATCGATAAAGATCCAAAGTATTCCGTGTGCATAGCTCTAAGGCTCGAACCGGATGAATTCGGTAGGGGAAAATGTCAAAACCAAGATAACCTTGATAATCAGACTTTTCAATATAGTAGAGAAATTCTAAAGTTTCATAGAGGTTGGTGCTCCCAGCCATGAGGTCATCATCCCACTCTCGATAAGCATCATTAAAATGAATATTATAGAGAACTTTTTCTCTTGAGAGAATCGAAACGACCTCACCAGGGTTTTCTTTGGCCATTAGGGCATGACCGAAATCAACTGTCACTCCAATGTTTTTCCTATTTAAGGCTTTGATGAGATAAAGAGAACGAAAAGCATTTCCCAGGAAGAGATACTGACGAGGTTCTTTGAGTTTGTATTCAAGAGATATCTTCACCTGTGAACCATAATCAGCAATTTCCCTGACTGATTCCATGAGCAAATTCCATTCAATATCGTAATCGACCTGAAAGGGATAATCAAAACCA
>JAAYUT010000454.1 GCA_012517485.1 Candidatus Atribacter fermentans | reverse complement strand
TTCCATGATTATCTCCTGGACCTGGAAAACAGTCGGAACCAATATGGTCATCTTCTTAATCGGTCTTCAAGCAATTCCCGTTGACCCAGTTGAGGCTGTCAAGCTCGATGGAGCTACCGAATGGCAAACTTTCCGTCACGTAGTTTTTCCAATGTTAAAACCGATAACCACTGTGGTCGTTTCCATGAGTTTAATCAATTCTTTTAATATTTTTGATATTATTTACGTCATGACTGGCGGAGGACCTTATCGATCTTCTGAAACCTTAGCCGTTTCAATGTTTCGAGAATCATTTGTTCTTTTTCATATGGGATACGGGGCATCAATCGCAATATTTCTTTCAGCCATTGTCCTATTTATTTCCTGGATTTACATTCGGGAAGTCACCCGCCATGAGTTGCGATATTGAAAGGAATCAAAAATGAACTGGAAAAAGTTCTTCATATACGGAATAATGTTTATCCTCTGTTTTCTCTGGATTCTTCCAATTTGGCCGACGGTTTTAGTATCTCTAAAAAGTAATCAAGAGTTTGGTGTTCAAAAATTCTGGGAACTTCCCAGTCAAAATGCCTTTTGGTCTAATTTAATAAAAGCCTGGAACCAAGCAAAATTGGGACGGTATTTCATCAACAGTTTGCTTTACGGGTTAATCGGTGCTGCTGGAGCAATTTTTATTGCATCTTTGGCTGCTTTTAGCATTTCTCGATTGAATATTAAAAATTCTTTCAGCTGGTTTTTTCTGATTTGGAGCGGAACCATATTCCCTTTTCAAATGTATCTCATCCCTTTGTTTAAAATGTATATGTCCTGGGGTTTATATGATACTTTCCTAGGGATGATCTTCTTTTACATCGCTATTTGCATTCCCTTTTGTACCTTTATATTTCGTAATTATTTCCTCACCCTTCCCGGAGAGGTTTTAGAAGCCGCTAAACTGGATGGTTGTGGAAATTTAAAAGCTTATTGGAAAATTTTCATGCCTCTTTCAAAACCAGCTATTGCCGTTCTTTTACTCTTTCAATTTACCTGGGTATGGAATGATCTCATGTTCGGGATGGTTTTAACCCGTTCCACTGAAGTGAGACCAATTATGGTAGGATTAGCTCAATTACAAGGTTTTCGCGCCGGTTCAGGAACCGATATTCCCAGTTTGATGGCAGGAGCTTTCGCGGCTTCTTTACCTACAATCATTCTATTTGTTTTGCTTCAAAGGTACTTTATCGAAGGAATGAAGCTATCGACTGCTGGTGAATAAGATCGATTCTTCCTAGGCAATTTACCGGTTAGACCCTCATGCTGCTTTCGCGGCACCAGATGATGATGAAAATATTTACCAAGTAATCGTTTCCCCCTTTAGCAAAGGGGGTATGGGGGATTTGAGCTCTTTCCTGCTCCGTCATTGCGAGGAGCGTCCTAGGCGACGTGGCAATCTCTGCCACCTAATTTGTCATTCTGAGGAATCAGGAGTTTTTACCAGACGACGTGATAATCTCATCTTTTTCAATACCAAAATTCAACACATAATAAAAGATGAATCATGAGATTGCCACGACCTCAAAAAACGAGGTCTCGCAATGACGACTAGATAGTTCCTTCCCCCCCTTAATGGAAGAAAGCGAGGATGAGGGTGAAAGTTCAGAATAAGATTAAGGTTAGTTGCTATGAAAGAATTACCTAAAAAACGTTTCGATTTTTTCAAGATAGAATATCGGAAATTCTATTCATCCTGCATTTCCTGACGAATACGTCGAAATTCTTTTTCTAATACTCGAAAAGCTTCAACTACATTGGGATCAAAATGAGATCCGCTTTCTTGATAAATCATTCGAGCTGCCTCTTGGTGATTAAAAGCGGCTCGATAACAGCGGGTTGAAGTCAAAGCATCGTAATAATCTGCCAAAGCAATAATCCGAGCACTCAGTGGTATATCCTTCCCAACCAAACCCTCGGGATAACCGGTTCCATCCCATTTCTCATGATGATATCGAGCCAGTTCAACACCCATTTGCAAAAATTGATTCTCGGGAAAACGTTTTAAAACTTCAGCTAAAGTATCGGAGCCATAAAGGCTGTGTTTTTTGATTTCTTCATATTCTTCTGGTGTCACTCTTGTAGG
>JAAYUT010000064.1 GCA_012517485.1 Candidatus Atribacter fermentans | reverse complement strand
GCTTCTCGAGCTTGATCAATCGAATCGGTTGAATAGCCAATAATAAAATGAGGTGCTATTTTTCGAGCATATTTTAAAGGCAAATCCTCTTCCCCAAGATGAACGCCATCGGCATTCACCGCTAAAGCAACATCTAAACGATCATTAATAATTAATGGAATTCCAGCTTTTTTGGTGATTTTTCGAACAGTTTGTGCTTCTTCAAAAAAGGTCCGAGTGGGAAGGTTTTTTTCGCGTAATTGAATGATTGTGGCACCTCCCTGGATAATTTCTTCAATCACTTCGATTATGGTTCTATTTTTTTGTAAATCTTGATTGGCAATGACATATAAAGAATAGTCAATCATGATTTCACCTCAATATGCAATGAAGAAGCCAAGGTTTGAACATCCATATTATATATAACATCAAATAAAACCTGGTGGAAAAGTCCTGGACCTTCAACTTTTCTGGCAGCGATTTCTGCACAGACACCAAAAAATCCTAAAGCAGCAATGGTTGATGTGAGGTGATCCGTTTCAACTGAAGCAAAAGTGGCACAAAGAGATGACGCCATACATCCTGTTCCGGTTAAAACCTTTAATAAGGGATGACCATTATAAACTAAAAAAACTTCAATCCCATTGCTGACAACATCAACTTTCCCCGTCACGGCAACGATCGTTCCATAACACTGACTAGCTTTCCGTGCCAAATCAGAAATAGATATATTGGTTGATTTAGCATCAACACCTTTAATAAATCGCGAATCTCCCAGAAGGGCGGACACCTCTCCAACATTTCCACGAATTATAGTTACATCAATTTCTGAGAGAATTTCTTTTGCTGCATTGGTCCGAAATCGAGTAGCTCCAACTCCAACTGGATCTAAAATTACCGGAATTCCCTTTTTATTCGCTACTTTCCCAGCTAAGCGGCAACTCTCAACGAGATCTGGACTTAATGTTCCTAAATTTAAAACCAAAGAATCAGCTTGGGCTGCCATTTCTTCAACTTCAAATTTTGAAAGCGCCATCACTGGTGAGGCGCCAATTGCTAAGACAACATTGGCATTATCATTAGCGGTTACCATATTGGTTATATGGTGAATAAGAGGCTTCTTTTGACGAATGATCGGTAATAACAAAGCGCACTGCTGAACTATTTTTTTATCCATTTTTTTAATACCAAATAAATTGCACCGGAAGAAAAAAGACTTGGAAGAGATGCACTCAAAACCGGCAAATAATTCAAAAATAATTCATAAATAACAAATCCACTCACCCAAGCTAATATAGCAACAAGGTCATAATCTTTTTGATGGAAAAGTTGATTGGTATTAATCCTTCTTTTTCGATAAATAAAGTAATCAAAAAGAACAACTCCAAATAAAGGAATAAAAATTGATCCAATAAAATATAAAAAACTTTCATATCGATCCACTGGGAAAAAGAGAGCAAGTCCGGTACCACCAATTCCAAAAAGGAAAGTCGCTAACTTCTCTTTTACTTTAGGCTTAACATTCCTAAAAGAAACTGCCGTTGAGTAAATATCTAAAAATGTTGTCGTAATAGTTGAGAAAAGAACAACCATAAAAGCTATAACCCCAAAACCCATGGCAACCATACCAGGGATTGGATCGCTTTGTCCAGTAGCTAAAGAAAGAAAAAAACCTAATATGAACATCCATGAACTTACAAAGAAATAACCCCACCATGTTCCTCGACATGCACTTGTCGTATTTTTGGCAAATCGTGAATAATCAGCAACTAAAGGTAGCCAAGAAATTGGCATAGCTATTACTATGTCAAAGCCGGTTGCCCAAGGAAGAGATCCATCAGCAACAATATTCTTTAAAAAAGAAAGGGGGGCATTCACCAAGACCACATAGGTCATAACCACACAAAGAGCCGCCAATGCTATAACTGCAATCCGTTGAATCCACTTCCACCAACGATGACCTACCATTGCCCAGATCGTACTTCCTAATCCGGCCATAAGAATCCATAAAAATCGATTATTATAATCAAACATTTTCATACTAATGACATCCATAGCCCTTGCACAAATAATCACCATAATTGCTGTCCAGCCTAAAAGTTGAATAATATTAAAAAATGAAGCGACAAAAGACCCAATGCGTCCAAAGGCGGCTCGAATAGAAAACATGGAAGAAATGCCCCATTCACTTCCTATAATTCCTCCTAAACTGAGGGGGGTATTTCCAACAATATGACCAATGATAATTGCCATAACCCCACCCCAAAAACCAAGAGAGACCAACATACCACCAGCCCATATCTCAGCAATAGATATGGCAGCACCCGACCATAGTAAAAAGAAATCGAAGCCAGTAAGATTACGGTGCGATTGTGGGATGAAAACTCCTTCTTCCATTTTTACTCACCACCATTAAGGATTTCAATATGAAACCAGGGAAGTTTTCTTATGACTTTGATTAATAAAAACCCAATGATGCTTCCAGGCAAACAACTCATAAGAAAGCTAATTTGGAAGAAAGAAAGAGTCACCGGCATCTCCTTCCAAGGAGCCACCAGATATGCACTCAATGTTGCACCTATCAAAACCGTTCCAATTGGTTCGAAAAAGCCTACCCAATCTCTTCGAATACAATAATGGTACAACACTCCAACCACAAAAGCTCCAGGAATTCCTCCTGGAAAGGCAAATATCGTTCCGGTACCCAACATCAAGCGAACCAAAGCCGTTAAAAAAGCAGCGATCATTCCATACCAAGGACCGATTATAATACCAGCCACCACGTTAATAGCATGCTGAAAAGGGAAAACTTTCACTGGACCAATTGGAAAGTGGATAAACGAACCTAAAACTGCCAAAGCGGTAAAAAGTGCTGTAAATGTCAACAAGCGGATTGAATTATTTTTTTTCATTTTGTTTCCTCATAATAGAAAAAATAAAAATCCACCCATTTTTGTGCGGGTGGATTCATAATTCTTCCTCATCCCTACGCCGGCATTACCCGAGATCAGGTTCGAGGGGTCGAAAGCTCGCGCCTTCCTCTCAGCCCCGCACTATGGAGCTCCCCACTGAAGCATCTATTCAGTTTTCTTTCTTTATAAATTATCACTTGATAATGAATATGTCAATATTATAACTATCTATGCCTATATTGTCGGCCTTTTATAACTTGACAGCTTTTCTTTCTTTCGAAGATTGATAGGCCGCTTCTATGATTCGAAAATTCCGAACTCCAGCTTCGTAGTGAATAACCGGCTTTTCTCCAATTTGAATCCAATCACTAAAAGCATCAAATTCCTGGGCATACATAGATATTGGTTCTAATACTACTTCTTGGTAGGCGTCCTGGGTGCGAGCCTGCTGAGAAGAATACCCCTGATTTCCTGATTCAAGATAAAGCCACATTTTTCCCGCTGAATCCTGACCGATGGTATTATGAGTAATCACTGCACCTTTTGTCCCATAAATTTCCAACATATTTTTAGCTGCCTGGTCAGGTATATTAAAAAAGTTATCAACGACTCCTTGAGCTCCATTTTTAAATTTCATAAGAATGGTTGACGTATCATCTACTTCATAAGAATGGGTAATTGTATCAATAAAAGCCATCACCTCTTGACAGGGACCAATAAACCATTCTAAGAGGTCTATACAGTGACATCCCATATCAATAAGAGCCCCTCCCCCACCTGTTGCTTTTTTTTGCCTCCAGGCACCAGGAATAGGAGGATACCAACAAGTCAATTGAGCTCTACCATAGACGATCTGACCCAATTGATTTTCTTCTACCAGTTGCTTGATTTTTTGATGATAGACATTATAACGCATCATGAACGCCACACCAATTTTTAAATTTTTCTTCTCAGCCAAATTAACCATTGCTTCAGTTTGATCAAGAGTTAAAGCCATTGGTTTTTCACATAAAACATGTTTACCAGCACTTAAAGCTGCTGCCACTTGTTTTTCATGTTCAAAAACTGGTGAAGCAATGTAAACTGCATCTATGTCTTGTTTTAAAATTTCTTCAACACTGGTGTACCATCGGTCAATACCAAATTGCTTTCCCGTTTCCCTCACTAATTCTTCAGAAATATCCATTAATGCGGTAATTCGGCTCTTTTTTGAAAATTTTGTTACTTCCGGTATACTTCTCCTCCGGGCAATTCCTCCAGCTCCGATGACTCCCCATCTCACCATCAAATAAACACCTCCATTAAATTTTTTGTCAATACTATTTTATCGTTTTATTTCTGTTTTGATTAGACTTATTCAATCCACCACTCCTCACTAAAAAACAGTGAGAATTATTTAATGAACCACTCTGAGCAGTGCTTTCACGCGAAAAGTTTTTTCTCACACCCCAAGCGTCATCCTGAGCCCTCGCTTTTCGAGGGCGTGAGGATCTCATCTGACACCCCAAGCGTCATCCTGAGCCCTCGCTTTTCGAGGG
>JAAYUT010000453.1 GCA_012517485.1 Candidatus Atribacter fermentans | reverse complement strand
TGTTTTTATGGGTTTATATTAAATATCTGAAATCAAAGGTACAAAAAGATAATAGAACTGAAAAATTTCCATCCTGAAAATATATGAACGATTTTTTGCTGTCGTCATCCTGAGGCTTCGTTTTTTGAAGCCGTGAGGATCTCATCTTTTCGGCTTTTTTTCATATTCCCTCACCCCTTGGTGGGAGAGGGTCAGGGTGAGTGGACAACAATTTTCATCCACATCAGATGTTACAAAGTGGAATAAATAGCTATCTTCATTCCTTAGAATTTAAGCAGATAGTAATTTTTGGTAAGAAATTTGGTTGAATTTACATCCAGGGTCAGGTCCGAGATAGTCACCAAAATAGGCATAAGCACGTGCTCGGCAACCACCACATACTCTTCGATAGACACAACTCCCACAATTTTCCTGATATCGATTTCGATCCCGAAGTTGAACCATAACTGGTGATTGATTCCAAATTTGCTGAAAAGGTTCTTGAAGAAGATTCCCACATGGAATAGGCATAAAAACACAGGGAGTGACAACACCATCAGGTTGAACTGCACAATAAGCTCTTCCTGCACCACAACCTCCTATGTATTCAGCGGCAACTCGGGCATTTTTACCTTCAGAAACAGAATAATGACCAGTAATAACTATTCCTTGAGGATCTTTTTCTAAACAATAACGACCAAATTGTGGACAGGTAGTAAAAGTAAATATGGTTTTGTTCTTAAGTCTCTGATACAGAAAAGCCAATAGTTCTTCTCTTTCTTGGGGAGACAGATCTTGATCAATGATCGACTGAGCCCTACCAGTTGGAATAAAGTTAAAAACATAAAAACGCTGGGCACCTAAATCAATTGCTAATTGGTAAAGCCGTGGTAAATCCATGAGGTTTGCTCGGGTTATGGTTGGAGCAATGCCAACCATTATTCCAGATTTCACAGCATTTTGGATTCCTTCAATGGTTTTTTTCCAAACTCCGGGTATGCCTCGAAAACGATCATGATATTCTGGCTCTGAATGATCAAGAGAGATTTCGAGATATTGAACCCCAGCTTCGAGAAGCTTCTGACAACAGTCTTGGGTCAGCAAAGTTCCATTGGTTGCAACTGATACATACAAACCCTTTTGGGATGCTGCTTTTATTACAGCAAAGAGTTCTGGATCAGCTAATGGTTCACCACCAGATAGCGCTAAAGCGGGAACAAATTCTTGGCTTAATTGGTCAATAATCCTCAAGCGGTCTTCATAGCTGAGTTGTTCTTTTTTTTCACCGGCATTTTGATAACAATGCAGACACTTTAAATTGCATCGGTTGGTAAAATTCCAAACAACCAACAAAGGACTGGTAAATTGCTGAGGTTGAGTGGTACCAAATTGTGCAATGCTGCGGGCTAAATTAACGGTGGCTATTTGTAATGTGGGCGAAGAGAATATTTTCTCTTTGAGGTATTGCCTATTCCACCTCAAGCAAAGTCGAAAAACTTCAATTCCTATGAAGATGATGTAATAAACCATCAGTTCTTGCCAGTTTATTGGTTTATATTTCTTTACATAAAACAACATGACCTTTTCAAGCATGGTTTTCCTATCTTTAGTTGGGGAGGTCATGTATCTCAAAATGCTTCGAATAAGATTAAGGTTTAGGAGAAAGCGTAAACGTTTCGAATTCAATCCTAATTGACTCATTTGACCTCACCTCGATTTTTTTATGTTGTTTTTTTTGAGAAATATTTATCTAAAAAAATATTATTAATTTAATTTTTTAAGGTGTTTCTATCACATCCTTTGATAATTTTAATTCATCTATCGTGACTTTTAAACTCCTATTAACGGCAAGATTTTCTATAGAAAATTATCAAAATGATTCATTGGTGAGATTTTAATTCAGCTGGAAATTCCCCTGAAAAGACAGTTGAATCTCGAATAATTATCTCAAGTTAGATGGATATGGGTAAAAAAACTAATATTAGAGGGAAAAATAAAAAAATGACAACTAAAATTGATGTCAGCTTAGGACACATTCAAAAAACATTGTTTTTACCGCTTTGGGGTCGAGCCATGGAATCAAAAAAACCTCACCCTCTGCTCATTGATGACCTTGCAGTAAAAATCATTGATTCAGTCAATTTTGACTTTTCATTGATGTCAAAAAACTTGGATGATATAATCCAAATTGCCTGGATCAAACGAAGTCTCATCTGCGATCAGATAATCAATAAATTCCTCAGTCATAATCCAAAAGGAACCATTATCAATATTGGATGCGGTTTAGATACGACTTTTGAAAGAATCGATAATGGTTATTTAACTTGGTATGATTTGGATTTACCCGATGTCATTGAATTAAGAAGAAAGTTCATTAAAGAAAGCGTAAGAAGAAAGTTTATTGCCTCTTCTTTTTTGGAAAAAGCATGGTT
>JAAYUT010000452.1 GCA_012517485.1 Candidatus Atribacter fermentans | reverse complement strand
CACTGGTGGTTAAAAGCGCCGGCTGAGTATTATAGGTCATATTCAACTCCTCCTCGGGACCTTCTAAAGAAAGCTTGAGGAGGTCAACTCCGGTTTTTTTCTGAGCAATATCAAAAAAATATCTGGTTTGCTGGGGATAGTGATTGAAAAAATCTTGGACCATACCTACCCGTTGCGATCCTTGCCCAGGGAAAAGAAAAACCCATTGATCCATTGACCAGCTACTCCTTTTGAAAAAGAGTGAGTTGAGCTATGGTATTATGAAATTCTTCAATCATTTGTTGAATTATATCCGAAACCGGTTTAATGTCATGAATCAATCCAGAAATTTGACCAGCCATGACTGAACCCTCTTCTACATCTCCTTCGCAGACAGCTCTTCGTAATCGTCCCGATCCCAAAGCCTCTATTTCTTCCCGACTTGCTCGCAGCGATTCTAATTCTTCAAATTTTCTGGTTAATTTATTTTTTAAACAACGGACCGGATGACCGGTACTCATTCCAGTCATTATTGTTGATCGATCCTGGGAATCGATAATAGCTTGTTTATAGAAAGGATGGATTTGACATTCATTCGAACAGACAAAACGGGTTCCAATCTGCACACCTTCTGCACCGAGCGCAAATGCTGCTGCCATCCCACGGCCATCACCAATACCTCCTGCTGCGATCACTGGGATGTCCAGAGCATCAACCATTTGTGGTACAAGACACATCGTGGTTATTTCACCAATATGGCCTCCTGACTCCATTCCTTCAGCAATAATAGCCTGAATCCCATGACGTACCAACCTTTTGGCTAATTGAACAGAAGCTACAACAGGAATGGTTAAAATCCCGCTTTTTGAAAAATCATCAATTAAGCGAGCTGGGTTCCCCGCACCGGTCGTTACGATTGGGACTCGTTCTTCTTTCACAACTTCAATTTGCTCATTGATATGGGGAGAAAGAAGCATGAGGTTCACTCCGAAGGGTTTTTCAGTTATAGCTCGAACTTGGTGAATATTCTCTCGTAACTCATTGGCATCCATTCCTCCGGCTCCAATAATCCCCAGTGCCCCTGCCTTTGAAACTGCTGCAACCAGGGGTGCCGTTGAAACCCATGCCATACCCCCTTGCAGAATGGGATAATCGATTCCTAATAGATCGGTTACACGAGTTTGCATCCTATTTCTCCTTCATTTCAGGCCAGCTACAATATTAAATATAAATATCCCTTGTCTTTTATATATCATTAACTCTCCTTTAAAGCAACGTTCCCAGAGAGTGAGTAACTTTGGTATCTTCCTTTTTACTGAATATAGTTAAGATTTGACAGACCATCGCGAATCCTATCTGCCATTTTTTGTTCTACTAAATCTTTAGCTCGGAATATAGCGCTCGTGAGATCGCGAGCCTTTGATTTTCCGTGACAAACCATACAAATTCCCGCAACACCCAATAAAGGAGCGCCACCAATTTCGCTTCGATCAAATCTTTTCCATACTTCTTTTAATCTTTTTCGGAGTTGCTCATCGGTTATATGCAAAAACAACATACTATTAATAAATTCAAGAAGACCTTCTCCAAATTTTAACAAGGCATTTCCAGTAAAACCATCACAGACGACAACATCAGCTTTCCCATCGACAATATCCTGGCCTTCAACGTTTCCAATAAATTCAAAATTCAAATAATCACAGCGCTTTTTAAAATACTGATAAGCATTTTTTACCAGCTCGTTTCCTTTTCCTTCTTCTTCTCCAATTGTTAAAAGTCCAACACGGGGACGTTGGATATTTAAAGCTGCTTTCGCATATTCTGCTCCCATAACACCAAAATGGAGAAGCTGCTTAGGCTTGCAATCAACATTAGCTCCAACGTCAAGCAATACTGTACTTGAATTGACATTCGGTATCAATGTCGCAATCGCTGGACGCTCTATGTCAGCAATTCGTTGAAGACCAAACCAAGCAGCAGCCATTAAAGCCCCACTGTTCCCAGCGGATATAAAAGCATCAATTTTTTTCTGAGCTAAAAGCTGCACACCACGGACTATTGTTGATTGTGGTTTCTTTCGGATAGCCTCAGCCGGATGTTCTCTCATTTCAATGACTTGGGGTGCATCTTCTATTGGGAAATGATCTTCATCCATATTCAATTCACTATAGAGAGGAGATAATTTTTGTTTTGAACCAATAACAATTAACTCCAAGCCATCTCTCAACGCATTTTTAATACCCTTTAAAATTTCGACCGGGGCATAATCTCCTCCCCATGCATCAACGGCAATTTTCATGCTTTTCTCCGGTTATTCTTTAATTTTTATAACCTGCTTCCCATCATAATATCCACATGCTGGACAAACCCGGTGGGAAAGGCGAAGAGCGTGACAATGGGAACATTCAAT
>JAAYUT010000063.1 GCA_012517485.1 Candidatus Atribacter fermentans | reverse complement strand
TTATGGAGCAGCTATTGCAACCTACGGAGATCGGCCGGTTAGCATTGAAGCCTTAGGAAATATTCTTAAAGGTGAAATCCTACCAACTGGCCAACTCCCAGTGGAACTCCCTGGTCGGTATCAGTTGGGATGGGGTTTAAAAGAGTTTTAAAGGAAAAAAAGAGAAAGTGACTAAAAATATGAAAGTATTGGTAGCAGGTATCCATTTTGAATCGATTATCCATTTTTTAAGGAAAAATTTACCCGAATTCGAGTCCTATCAAATACCCGCTTTGAAAGTCGTTGAGGAAGTAAAAGAGGCATTGGTTATAATACCAACAATGACTCGAATTGATCGTCATATAATCAATAGTGCACCTCATCTCAAACTCATTCAACAATGGGGTTCTGGATTGGAGGGCGTGGATATCCAGGCTGCTACTGAAAACGGAGTAGCCGTTGCTAATGTTCCAACCCATGGTACTGGAAATGCTGAATCAGTGGCAGAATGGTGTGTCATGTCAGCGATTGCCTTAAGCCGATCATTCCCATCAATACAAGAATCGGTTTGGAAGGGGTCTCCATGGGGAGTTCCTTGTGGAAAGAGCCTTATGGGAAAAACTGCTGGGATTGTTGGAGTTGGAGGAATAGGAGTTGAATTAGCTAAAAGATTGATTCCGTTTCAAATGAAATTGATCGGTGTGAAAAAAAATCCTCATCATCTTCCTCCAGGTTTGAGTTTTGAATGGGTAAAGGGGATGAATGCTTTTCCAGAGCTATTAAGCTTGGCAGATTATGTTTTTTTATGCTTGCCACAAAATGAAGACACCAAATGCCTTTTTAATCGTAAAGCCTTTCAGTTGATAAAGAATGGCGCTTATCTGATTAATCCAGCTCGGGGAGGATTGATTGATCGTGAAGCCCTTTTCGATGCTCTTAAAGGAGAACGATTAGCAGGAGTGGCAATGGATGTATTTTGGCAGGAACCTACCAATCCTCAAGATCCTCTCCTCCAAAATCCAAAAGTATTAGTTACTCCTCATATAGCCGGGGCAACCGATACTTCCTATCAGGGAATTGCCGAAGGTGTTGTGAAAAACATTCGATTAGCCCTGTTGGGGAAAATTCCAAATAATTGCGTGAATCCAGAAGTGGCATCTCACCCGAAGTGGGGAAAATAAATATTATCCCCGTTACCTTTTGTATGATGTTCGTAACGGGGATAATATAAAATAAAAAATTTGGTAAATTAGCCTTTCGATAACTCTGACGTACAATTTGGGCAGCGAACGGCTTTAATAGGTATAGCAGTAAAGCAGAAAGGACAATCTTTGGTGGTAGGAGCAGCTGGTGGGGCAACTTTTTTTCTCTGAATTTGGTTGATGACTTTGACTAATAAAAACACTGCCAAAGCTATTATAAGAAAAGTGACTATACTGTTAATGAACAAACCATAGTTAAGAGTAACCGCCCCTGCTTCCTGGGCAGATGCAATAGTGTAATAGGGACCTGGTGTATCTCCTTCTTTTAATACGGCAAAAAGGTTGGAAAAATCAACCTTTCCCAAAGCTAAGCCGATTGGAGGCATTATGATATCAGACACCAACGATTTCACTATTGCACCAAAAGCGGTACCAATGATAAAACCAACAGCAAGATCAACTACATTTCCACGGCTTATGAACTCTTTAAACTCATCGATTAGTTTTGACACTTAAAATCCCTCCTCCTTAAGAAACAATATTCCTCTTTCAAGGAAACAGAATTATAACCTTTTTAATATCCTTTAAATCGAATAGATTTGTTTAAGTATAAAAACTAATCAAATGAAATTTGAATATTTCCTTCCCAAATATTCTGACCATTGAGGAAAATTTTTACCTCATAAATCGGTTCTAATACAATAGGATAACCCACTTCAATGGTCCAGGTTCCTTCTGCATCGATATAGGTAAACCGATAAGTGGTATATCCCACCCACCCCTCGGGAGTAATGTTTTCAACCGACCAAACGGCATCCATTGGGACTCTAACACCCTCCAAATTAGCTTTGGTGATACCCCAGTCTCGTGCTTCATAGACCTCATTTGGTATTTCAGGTGTAGGAGAAGGGGTGGGAGAAGGAGGATTGTTACAACCAATGACAAAGAAAAGGCTCATTAATAAAATAAAAAAAATAATATTTATTTTTTTTCTCATTTTCACGCCTCCCTTCGTATAATATTATATTCATTATATCATTAGTATTTTTAATTTATTCAAAGTTAAAATACAATGAAGATGATTTTCATTTTTTTATAAACAGTTAAAAAGAGTAAATAAATAATAAAAATACTTACCTTATTGATTGAATAAAAAAAGGAGGAGACCATGGACTATAAAAAATCGTTATTCATATCTATCCTTTTTTTGACGATTTTTTTATGTGTTGGAATATTGTGGGCTGAAACAACCTCGAATCGAATCGATGATGCTATGATGAACCAACTCAAAAGAGTATTTGATGGAGCTGATTTTATTGAAAGATTTACTGGAGTTTTACCGGAGTCAAATGATGGAATTGTCATTCAAGAGATTTATCAAGCATTTATCCAAGGGAAAGAAAACGGTTATATTTTTAAAATTTTAAGTCCTGGATATCGGGGTGATATTGTTGTTTTGGTCGCCTTTTCTTCTTTAACGAACCAGATAGTTGGTATTCAAATTTTAGAACAAAACGAAACCCCTTCATTGGGGGATCTTATTACCCAACCAAATTTCTTAATTCAATTTTTAAAAAAATCGATTGATGATAAATTTGAATTAGGGGAAGACATAGAAGCATTGAGTGGGGCAACGGTTTCTTCTTCCGCAGTTGCCAAAGCATGTCAGAAAGCCGCGCGTTTTTTATTATCAATTCAAGCTGAAACTGAAACAGAAAATAATTAAATGGTTTTAAAAAAAATATGAAATAATTTGATGAATCGAGTTTAGAATTGGATTAAAAAATATGGTCAGTTTTTTAAAAAATCAATAAAATTTGAAAAACATCCTCCATACCGCCAAGCGGCACCTTCTCTTGAAGAGGAATTGTTTAATTTATGCCCCATTGAGGGGGGATTCGAGGAGTGTGCCTTTACATTTTCTGTTACATTACTTTTCATTTAATTTAGTATTTTTAGAATAGACGGTCATGCTGCATTCGCGGCATCAATTGAGGATGAAAATGCTTTCCCCCTCACCTACACCTCTCCCACCAGGGGAGAGGAAAAAAAAGAAAAAAAGCCTTTCCCACGGAGAGACGAGGAAAAAAGAACTCGTTCCTTCTCCCTTGATGGGAGAAGGTCAGGATGAGGGTGAAATTTCTATATAAACCGTCATTGCGAGGAGCGTTTAATGCGACGTAGTAATCCCATTTACTGAGTCTGTCATTCTGAGGAGTCCGGTGACTTTAACCGGACGACGTGAGAATCTCATCCATCCACTCCGTCATTCTGAGGAGCGTATTATGCGACGTGAGAATCTCATCCTTTTGAAGTTTTTATTAAAAAAGAATCAAAAAGATGAGATCCTCACGCCCTCGAAAAACGAGGGCTCAGGATGACGGGTGTGGTGTCAGATGAGATCCTCACGCCCTCGAAAAACGAGGGCTCAGGATGACGGGTGTGGTGTCAGATGAGATCCTCATGTGGGAAAGCACCGCTCAGGATGACTGATGAAAGGCACACCCCCCTAACCCCCCTCAATGGGGGAATTTATAAGATGATGTTTACTGAATAGAAAGTTAGAATGGGAGTGACAGTTTACGGTTTTTACTGTTTGACGCTCATGATTCACTGAATTTTCAGGATTAATAGCTTTTATTAATTTATGGTAAAAATTTTAAGAAAGGGGTAATTCAATGAAAAATA
>JAAYUT010000062.1 GCA_012517485.1 Candidatus Atribacter fermentans | reverse complement strand
CAACGCTTTATTTCCGAAGGGTATAACGAAGGACATAACGGAAAAATTAACTCTACACTTCTTGAATCTTATTATTTAGGAAGCCGCAACGTGAGTATGAAACTTGGTTCGTTAATCGAGAAAAATATTGTTAAAGAAACTAGTCAAACATCAAGAGGGCTAAAGGAAGCACCCCTTATCTTACTAAAAGGAATGTATTTTCCCTCTTGTTTGATTGAAATTGGTTTTTTGAGTAACCCTGCTGAAGCGAAAAACTTAGCTAATGGAACCTTCCAAGACAAACTGGTACAAGGAATTGTGGTTGGTATCAAACAATTTATGTCAAGCTCTGAGTTAAAAAAATTTCTTGAGGAATAAATCCGAATGAAAAGAAGAAAAAAAAGGCTGGCTTTTCTTCATCCAATTTTATATATCCTTATCGGTATGGCAGTTTTTTTTGCGATCGTCTATGCTGGTGAATATTTGATTCCAGGAGGAAAAAAGAACAATGAAACTCCAGATGATACAGGGTTTCTTTCGACTGGTCAAACTCCTTTAGGAATTAACGATTCCACAGTTGAAGTGGTTCTCTATTTTACCGATGAGGAATTTACTGGTTTAGTTGCCGAAAAACGACTCATTAAAAAGAGCAATAACCTGCTTGAGTCGGTTCTTCAAGAATTATTAAGAGGTCCACAACTTTCATCTCATTATAGCCCATTTCCTGAATCGACTCGGTTAAACGGTGTTTTCACCGAAAGTGGGGTTGTCTACGTTGACCTCAGCCATGAAATGAAAGACAAGCAATCAGGAGGAACCACTCAAGAACTTCTTAGTATTTTCAGTATTGTCGATACTTTAACCTCACTTCCCGACGTTAAACGAATTAAAATTTTAATCGACGGGAAAGAAGAAACCACACTCTGCGGACACATTGATATATCAGAACCATTGGAAAGGGATGAAAAACTCATTGCAGAAATTCAATAGTTTTCAGGATTTAAATTCTTTTTTAAAGAAAGAACGTGATGATATCCGCTTAAGAAACGATGGTCGAAACTACGATGAGATTCGCCCTCTCATGATCACCAGAAATTATCTTAGAGCAGCTGAAGGCTCAGTTTTAATTGAAGAAGGGAATAATCGTATTGTCTGTTCAGCAACCATAGAAGATAAAGTGCCTCTTTTTCTGAGAGGATCCAACCAAGGGTGGATTACTGCTGAATATGCTATGATTCCTCGAGCTACATCGACAAGGAATGTTCGCGAATCTATTAAAGGTCGGGTTGGAGGCCGTACTCATGAAATCCAGCGTCTTATTGGTCGTGCCCTTCGTTCAGTGATGAATATGGACCTTCTTGGTGAACGAACTATTCTCATCGATTGTGATGTGATTCAAGCTGATGGAGGAACCCGCACTCTGGCAATCAATGGATCTTTCATTGCTTTAGTTGATGCCCTTTGGAATTATATAGATCGAGGCTTACTCCAATCAGGTAATCTTCTGAAAGATTATTTAGCTGCAGTGAGTGTGGGAGTCGTTAACGGTAAAGACCTCCTTGACCTCAATTTTGAAGAAGATTCAATGGCTCAGGTTGACATGAACGTTGTCATGACGGGCAAGGGACAATTTGTTGAAATTCAGGGTACTGCTGAAGGGGACCCCTTTAACCAAGAAACACTGAATCGACTACTCGCCTTAGCTCAAAAAGGAATCAAAGACATAATAGCTATCCAAAAGAAGGTTTTATTAGAAAGAGGCCTTCCTTGAAACCCTCTTCCCAATTGATTTACATCCTTTCTAAAAATCAAGGAAAGATTAAGGAAATTAACGCAATATTATCTCCTTATTCATTGACTATTAGAAGTCTATTTCAAGACTATTCCGTCGAGGAAGTTAACGAAACCGGATCGAGTTATACTGAAAATGCCCTTTTAAAAGCCCACCATGGTTTTAAAATGAGCGGAAATATTTGTATTGGTGAAGATTCTGGTTTAGAAATTGATGCACTTGATGGAGCTCCTGGTCTCTTTTCGGCTCGATTTGGTGGAGAGACCTTGGACTCAAAAGAAAAAAATAAACAAATACTTGAACTTCTTAAAGAAGTGCCTCAAGAAAAAAGATCAGCCTGTTTTGTATGCGTAGCAGCCTTGGTATGGCAAAAAGGTGAAAAAATTTTCGAAGGCCGTTGTCATGGATTTATTTCCCAGGAAATTCGAGGAAATTCGGGCTTTGGTTATGACCCCATCTTTATCCTTCCTCCCTATCAAAAAACCTTCGCCGAGTTGGGTGAAAAAATAAAAAACCGTTTCAGTCACCGAGCAATTGCTTTTCGCAGAATGGCAGAATTTCTTTTAACTGATATGTAAAAAACCTTCTTCTATTCAAAAATTACTCTAGAACTAAAATTGCTGTCATCCTGAGCCCTCGCTTTTTGAGGGCGTGAGGATTTCATCTTTTAATTATCTTTAAAAAATTTACTAAATGAGATTGCCACGTCGCATAAGATGCTCCTCGCAATGACGGAACAGTTAAAAATCAAATCCCCCTAACCCCCTTTTCTAAAGGGGGAAAATTTCCCCCCTCATTTTTTTCGCCCTCTCCCCCCGGTGTCTTTTGTGCTTGATCTTTATTTAATGTAGCGACATGCCATGGCATGTCGAATCTTGGGTTTTCGCCATCTTTTGGTGCTGATAAACAGCATGAAGGCGTATTTTAAAGTGAAATAATTTTATTTTTGAGTGATTATACAACTTCTTATAAAACTAAATCTCCTCTTTCTCCGGTACGGATTCGGATAGCATCAATAATTTCGGAAATAAATATCTTTCCATCACCAATCTCACCAGTTTGAGCTGACTGAACAATAACCTTAACAATCTTCTCGGTATCGGTATCTTTACAAACAATTTCAATTTTTCTTTTCGGAAGAAATTCAACTTTGTATTTTTCTCCTCGCCATTGTTGGACAATTCCTCGTTGTTTTCCATGACCTTCAATTTCTGTAATCATTAACCCAGAATATCCTACGTCTTCCAAAGCATTCACCACAGTCTTTAATTTTTCTGGACGAATAATAGCCTCAATCTTTTTCATGTTATCCATCCCCTTAATAATTTTTACGAATAAGAAATTCGGGGTAAGCATAGTTACCATGCTCTCCAATATCCAAACCCTGTATTTCTTCTTGTAGACTGACCCGAATCCCTAAAGTGACTTTCAAAACCAACCAAACAACTAATGATAATAAGAAAACATAGGCTCCAACAGTGAGCATTCCAGTCAATTGTGCTAAAAAAAGTTTTATACCACCACCAAAAAATAAACCATTGGGAGAAGAAACCCCTCCTATGTTATCTTGAGCAAACAAACCTACAGCCAGGGTTCCAAAGATTCCATTGATTAGATGAACCGATAAAGCTCCCACTGGATCATCTAATTTCAGTCGATCAAAACCAATTACCGATAAAACTACCAAAAAGCCCGATATCAATCCAATAATAAGTGAACTAAAAATACTAACATATGCACAACCAGCAGTAATTGCCACCAAACCTGCCAGGCAGCCATTGAGAGTCATTCCCAGATCAGGTTTTCCTAAAATTATCCAAGAGGTCACCGTTGCAGCTAAAGTAGCGGTTGCTGCAGCAGTATTTGTTGTCACGATTATATGGCTGATCGCTTTAAAATCAGCAGCCATTGTTGAACCAGGATTAAAACCAAACCAACCAAACCATAGCACAAATGTACCGATAGTTGCGATAGAAAGATTATGCCCAGGAATGGGGGTAATCTTTCCGTTATTTCCATACTTTCCAAAACGAGGACCTAAAACAATTATCCCCGCTAATGCTGCCCATCCCCCTACAGAATGAACGACTGTTGATCCGGCAAAATCAAGCATTCCTAACTTTTGTAACCATCCTCCTCCCCAAATCCAATGTCCCGTAATTGGATAGATGAAAATGGTCATGATAAATGAGAATAAAATGAAAGAAAGATATTTAATCCTTTCTGCTACAGCACCAGAAACAATCGTTGCAGCGGTTCCACAAAATACCAGTTGAAAGAAGAATTTTGCCAGTAATGGCACACTAGCCCAAGAAAGGGCTGAATAAACCCCTTGGTAGTTCTCGCCTATTGCTGGTGAATTATCTAAACCATGAAGAAAGAACCAACCCTGTAGTCCAATAAAAGCATTCCCATCTCCAAACATTAAACCCCAACCAAGTATCAGAAATCCTAAGGTTGAAACTGCAAAAACGATGAAATTTTTTGAAAGAATATTAACGGTGTTCTTTGACCGGTTAAAACCCGATTCTACCATGGCAAAACCAAGATTCATAAAAAATACTAACATTGAAGCAACGATTACCCAAATAGTATCTAGCGTTACTTTATAGTCCATTCTTAAATCCTCCTGAAAACGTCTAAATAATAGATGTTCGGTTGGTTTAAAGAATCTCTTCGCTGAGATAACGAAGGAATAACTTCAATCACTGCGGTGTGAGAAGGACTTTCTTCAAAACTTTGAAGAAAATAAAACGTCACTTGTGTAACCCATCGTTGTGTTACTTAAATAAATCCGATAGAAAAACAAAAAGCCCCTCCCACAACATTGCAGGAAGAGCTTCATTGCTATGATACAATTTCTACCATATACTACGAATTCATGTCAAGTAGTCAATACATGGAAGTGTCAATACATTGAAGGAAATCAATACTAAAAAGTCATCAATAAAAAATATGCTCGGGTTCTTGACAATTGCCTCTTCCTACTATATAAGAGTGAGTAAAACCTTTTTAATGTGAAAAATGGGGTTGGACAGATTATTCAATCTTTCTAATCTCTACTATTCAATCCAGCTCATAATCACCGAAATGATTCACTCCAAATGGAATTCGTAGAACCGAAATGAAGTTTATATTTGGTTCCGATGCCAGTGTTACCCACCACCCAGTAAAAATGAAAACTAAAAAATAGGGGGTACACAGTGAAAATATCACAAAAAGTCAACTTAATTGAGCCATCTGCAACACTTACTATTTCAGCCCGTGCAAAAACTATGAAGAAAAACGGGTTGAATGTTCTTTCATTTAGTGCAGGAGAACCTGATTTTGATACCCCTCAATGTATTAAGGATGCAGCTAAATTAGCTATTGATCAGGGATTTACCAAATATACTCCAACATCAGGGATTCTCGAATTGAAAGAAGCGATTTGCCATAAATTAAAAAAAGAGAATGGCCTTACCTACCACCCGGACGAAGTTATTGTTTCTTGTGGAGCTAAGCACTCCCTTTTCAATGCTATCCTAACCCTTTGTGATACCGACGACGAAGTTCTTCTTCCGGTTCCCTATTGGGTAACGTACGTCGAACAAATCCGTTTGGCGGGAGGGAAGCCTGTTTTTATTCTTTGCGATCCGAAAACACTCCGGATTAGCTGGGAAGATATACTCAATAAAATAACTGATAAAACCAAATTAATTATCATAAATAATCCTTCTAATCCGAGCGGAATAGTCTGGGAATTGGAAACCTTGAAGAAAATTGCCGATCTTGCTATTGAAAAAGACATCCTCATCATTTCTGATGAGATCTATGAAAATTTGATTTACGATGGAGCCCAGGCTAAAAGCATTGCCTCCTTTTCTCCAGAAGCTCAATCGCAAACCATCGTTATAAACGGTGTTTCCAAAACTTTCTCCATGACTGGATGGAGAATTGGCTATACAGCTGGTCCAAAAGCAGCAATCCAAGCAATGGGACGTTTACAAGATCACTCCACGTCCAATCCGACCTCTATCAGTCAAAAAGCTGCATTAGCCGCTTTGCAATGCGATCAGCAAATCATTCAGAATATGGTAAAGTTATTCAACCAAAGAAGATTGCTGATGATACAGCTCTTACATGAAATCCCTGATATAACTTTTCCAGTTCCTCAAGGTGCATTCTATATTTTTGCCGACTTTTCATCTTATCTTGGGAGATCCTTTGATCATCAACGAATCGACACTTCTCTTCAACTTGCCGAAATCCTTTTAGAAAAAGCTCTTATTGCTGCTGTGCCTGGGAGTGCTTTTGGGATGGAAGGATATTTACGTTTTTCTTATGCCACTTCAGAAGAAAATATAGAAAAAGGAATGACCCAACTGAAAAACTTTTTACTAAACATTACTTAAAGGGGGTATCAATCGATATGCCAAAAATCTATTTACTTGATGTAACCAATCGTGATGGGGTGCAAACCGCGCATTTAGGATTAGCCAAAATAGAAAAAACTATTGTTAACATGTACCTTAATGAGATGGGTGTTACCCAAAGTGAATTTGGTTTCCCAACCACCCATCATGAAACCAACTATTTGAATGCCAATCTTGAATTAGCCGATATGGGAGTTCTTCATCCCATCCGTTTGAGCGGATGGCTACGGGCAGTCAAGAAAGATGTGGAATTAGCATATCAACTCGTTCCTAAATTAAAATACCTCAACTTATCTATTTCTACATCTGAACAAATGCTTTCCGGTAAATTTCAAGGCCGAATGACTCGCGAAGATGTAATTCATTCTATGACAGAAGCCACCAAAACTGCATTACAGTTAGGTGCAGTTGGAATAGGAGTAAATGCTGAAGATGCTTCCAGGACCGACATCGAATTCCTTATTGATTTTGCCTTAGCTGGGAAGGAAGCCGGCGCAGAGAGATTTCGTTATTGTGATACTCTTGGTTATGATAGTCCTTTTAGTATTTATGATCGAATTTTCAAGATTGCCGAAGCTTGTAAAATGTCTATAGAACTTCATTGTCATAATGATCTGGGAATGGCAGTTGCTAATTCAATTAGTGGAGCTAAAGCTGCTATTGATGCTGGATGTGATGTCTACATTAATACTACCATTAACGGCATAGGAGAACGAGCTGGGAATGCTGATCTTGTCACGGTCATTTTAGCGATTAAATATGCCAACTATTTTGACAACGAGAATTACTCGTTCCTTGAAAATGTCAACCTCAAAGCTGCTTGGAAAACTTGCAAATATGCTTCCTATGCTTTTAAAGTACCTATTCCGATAACCCAACCAGGAGTCGGAGCCAATGCATTTGCCCATGCTTCTGGCATTCATGCTGATGGAGTCATTAAAGATCGCAAAAATTATGAACTTTATGATTTTGAAGAATTAGGTCGTGGAGAGCCAGAGCTGATCGAAACTGGCCGCCAAATTGTTGTAGGTGAATATAGTGGTATTCGAGGTTTTCGTAACGTTTATGATAACCTGGAGGTAGAATTTAAGAACGAGGAAGAAGCAAGAAAAATTCTCGAGCTTACCCGATTTGCTAATGTTGAAAAACAAAAACCCTTAGTTGAAGAAGAGTTGCTGTTTATCGCTTCCTATCCAGAACAAGCAAGAAAAATTCTTACCCTGACTCCATAAAACCACTTCGAGCGGGGTTTCATCCCCGCTCTTCTTTCATTTTTAATCCATCCTCTTGTATTTTTATCTCTATACTCGTATTATATATCCGTTTGTAAAATTACAATATTTTTACTTAAAGGAAGGAGTAATCACAATTGCCACTGGTATCAACGAAATATCTTATTGAATTAGCAGAAAAAAAGGAATTTGCACTTCCTGCTTTTAACTCTCCCCATTTAGAATTTATGATTTGGATATTAGAAGAAGCGGAAAATTTACATTCACCAGTCATTATCCAGTTTGCTCCGGTAGAATATTATTTCTTAGATATTACTGCACTTTCCGATGCCCTTCATGCTCTTTCTCGAAAATATTCGGTTCCTTTTTCTCTTCATCTCGATCATAGTCATGAAGTTAAAGAAGTCATGGATGCTATATTGAATCGTTTTTCTTCAGTCATGATTGATGGGTCAAGGCACCCAATCGAGAAAAATATCGAGATTACCAAAAAAGTTGTTGAAATTTCTCATCTTGCTGGGGTGATGGTTGAAGGAGAAATTGGTCGAGTAGGTGGTTTGGAGGGAGATGAGCTGTGGGAAGTTGACCCGGAATCTGATGATTTCTTTACTCTTCCCGAAGAGGCTGCATTTTTTTCCAATAAAACCGGTATTGATATGTTAGCGGTTGCAGTCGGAACTCGTCATGGACTATATAATGGCATGATTCCCCAATTACAGTTCGATCGTATTCGTGAAATAAAAAAAATGACACATTTACCCTTAGTTATCCATGGTGGGAGCGGAACTCCTGTTGATCAACTTCAACAAGCAGTCCATGCAGGAGTAAGAAAAATCAATTTCAGCACAACCCTACGGGTTGCTTTTTTAAAAAGTATCCGTGAGTATACCGATCTCCATCCCGATGAACTCTTCTTACCGAAAATATTTCGAGATATTTCTCCCAGTTTGAAAGCAGCAGCTCGAGAATGCATGGAATCTTCGCTATCAGTTGGAAAAGTATAATTTAGGATAGACCCTCTTGCCAGTTTCGTAACAACTTATTGAGGAT
>JAAYUT010000451.1 GCA_012517485.1 Candidatus Atribacter fermentans | reverse complement strand
CTCATACTAGGGCTTATCGGGTGCTACTACCTTATCTTCAGGATCTACAATATGATAGAAAATATTGAAGAGGAAATAACCAATATTGCCCGGGAGATGGCATTGACCCGGGAAAATATGGATAGAGATGAAAAAGAGGATTAAATTCATATGGAGAAATCATATTTTAAATTTTACATTTGGATTGTATCTAAAATTTAATATTTGGAATCATACTCTAAAAAATTAATTTATTGGCTGAAATCGGATTCTAATAAGTACTGGGAATCTGCATACTTAAATGGTCGTATTCTTCTGAGTAATTTCAGGAACAACAATTGTACTTTAAACCAGTTGGAATATTTTTTACCATCTTTAAATAGTGTGGTGTCCCATTCACCGGACGCGTCGCGTATTTTAGGTTTGCAGGTTAAAACCGCAAACCATTCCAGATCTATTCTTAGAAAAGCGCATATTACACCAAGAAGTGATTGTATCTTGATTTTTAAATCACCCTGTTTAAAAATACTTCTATAACAGGTTGACGCTTCCTTCCAGTCACCTTTAACTAAGGCCAATCTGGCAGATACAGCTATCTGGTCGTTTAAAATTTTCTCACGAAATTCTAATTTATCTTCTACTTTAAAATTAATCGATTTCTTCTGTGCCGGGCTTAAATTTTCATAGAAATCAATGGAAACCATAAAACCCCTGTTCATGTCAGTTTCTTTTTGAGTGGTTATCTGGGCTTTATGTTTCCGCCAGTAGCCCATCACCCGGTCAGAAGGATAAAATCTTCCCTTCAAACTGAGTTCCAGGAAGGTAGGGTAATCCACATATGGAGTTTCTTTGTGCTGCACAAATCCCCCAATGGAAAGTAAAGCATCTTTATTTATCATAACCGTGCAGGGCTGAATAAAATTAGCAATAATAAGTATTTTAGTCATCTCTTCAGGGGGCATATTTCTAAAACGGTTGAGACTGGGGAGATCAAAAGAGATAATATGGTTCTGATCATTTATGGTATTCTTCCTCCCCCAACTGAATATCACATCCTTTTTTTTGAAGATCTTCACCTGTTCTTCCAGTTTATAACTGGGCCAGGCATCGTCACCCTCTAAAATAGCTACCAATTCTCCTTTAGACATGTGCAGGGCTTTATTATAGGTCTTTTTAAGTTTCCAAATACCTACATTATCTTGTTTTATATATTTAATCCGTTCATCATCGTATGCTGCCACTATACTGCCGGTTCTATCCGAGGAACCGTCGTCTATTATGATCATCTCCCAGTTTGGATAGGACTGTTTTAGAACACTTTCAATACAAGTCCCAATGAATTTTTCATGATTATAAGTAGGTGTTATAATGGACACTAGAGGATGGTTTTGGGTTTCATTTTCGGATGTTTGTATTTTAGATGACTCCATATTAATGACCAGGATTTTTTTTATCTGTTCCCCAATTTTTTAATTAATAGATTCTTTCGAAGTAATATTTTACTTTATTTTAATTTATCAACCAGTGATTTTATGAAAAAACCGATTCTAGTATTTAAAAACAAATACCATTTAACAGGGTAAGAGGTGTTCCAAGCCCCGCAACTGGTATATATCTTTTCATAGTCATCCCTATATTTATCGAAGAGTATTTTAAGTAGCCGGTAATAGTCTTTGGAGTAGTAAATCATATAAGAGCGGTGGTAAATGTATGCTGGCATTACATATACATTAAATCCCTGTTTTATGATGTTTAAGCAATAATCAACACTGTAGAGGTGCCAGCCATTTAAAGTTTCATCAAACTGGTATTCCTGGAAAACTGACCGGGGGATTATCACCAAACATTCATCCAAAGTTTGTACCGGTATGGGGGTGTTTATTTCTTCTCCTGGCTTGTTAGGGGGAATTCCATTTTCAATATTTGATTTTAATACACCATTTTCAGGTACACCAGCCACACCAGCGATTCCACAGTTTTCTAATTTTTCTATTTCTTTTTCAACGTCTTCTAACCAGGTGTCAGATTTTAAATCTACATCTTGATGTATAAACATTAGGTTATCTCCATTAGCTTTATTACCGCCATAATTTAATGCTTCTGGTGCAGATTTAAATTTACCATTAACATTATCTAATAAAATAAGTTCAAATTCTACAGATTGGGTATTTAAGCTCTTTAATAGATATTTCTCTAAAACATCCCTATCGTTAAATACACAGATTACGGAGATCATCCTAGTTACCTGATAGAATATTTTAAATCCATTTTATTTGTAAAGTGCTATCTGTTCAATAAGTTTTTTATCAACAATTTATCTGCATCGTCAAATACCCTGAGAAGAGTTATGGCCACCAGATACAGTAAGATAGAAAGTACCACCAGTAAATAGAAATTCAGGTCATTGAAATATAGAATAAATGTACTCATTATGCTGCTTGCTATAATTACTTTGCTTAGATCATTATTTACATTTAAATCCCTGATTCCGTATCCCAGTTTGCTGGTGGCATAAATGGTGTATCCTACCAGAATTATTTCAGTTAAAACCGTGGCAATACTCGCCCCAATATAACTATAACTGGGTATTAAGATTAAATTCAGAATAACATTAATTATTACACATATTACAGCTATCTTAGTTATTATTAGCTGTTTATTTATTGATTGTAATACCTGTACAAATGATGCTCCAATAAAAGTAAAAACCATGGTCCATATTAAAATTTGCAGACTTAAAATCGAATTGGTGTAACCAGATCCGTACACCAGGAGGATAATCTTTTGGGCAAGAAATGTGGTTCCGAAACCCAGGGGAATGCCAATTATAACCATATATTTGAAGTATCTCTCATTTATTAATCTAAGAGATTCGGGGGATGTTTTAAATAAGGGAGACATCACCGGGAAAATAACGGTGTTAAATGCGTTGGGGATGAATAAAACTACAAGCATCAATCGATATGCTGCGCTGTACCAGCCCACAACAGTATTATTCTGGAAGATGGACAATAAAATGGAGTCAATATAAGTATATAAGAGACCGCTCATAGCCGCCACTCCAAAGGGCCATGCTTCCTTCAATGTCGGTTTCCATATGTTCCAATCTATTTTAATTTTAGGAAGGTTGAATTTCCACAGATAAGCGAGGAAAATAAAAATGAATACTAAACCGTTGGAGATGATGTAAAGATAGGCGAAATACAGAATATCAAACTGGTAATAAACTCCAATTAATGTTCCGGTGAGCATGGAGATACTTAGAATTAAGGTGCTCATCGATAAATATTCCATCTTTTCATTGGCCTGGAATACATAACTGAAGATTCCAGAAATGCCATTTATTATCACCGAAATGGTCAAAATATAGATTACAATTTTAACTATTTCTGCGTAGTTTATCACATTTACCAGTAGAATAATCAATAAAATGGTCAATAAGGATAAAATAAGTCTCATTAAAGCCACATTAGGGATGTACTTATCTGCTTTTGATTTATCCCGGGAAACTTCACGCACCATAAATGTGCTGAGACCCATATCAATAAACATAGCAAAAATCCCGGTGATAGAAAGGGCGAGTGATAAAATACCGAACCCATCAGCTCCTAAATACCTTGCAGTATAAATTACCGTGAAAAAGGTAAGAATATAATACAGTATTTGAGATACAAAAATTAACAGGGTATTTTTAGCTATTTTTTTAACTTCAATCATTATGTAACCTTTTTTCCATTGGAAAATTTGAAATATATGTTAATAGTATTAAGCATCAAAATAGATTATTTCAAAAGTTCCTCCCAAACTTTGATTATTTCCTCTTCATCAAAGTTACGAGATAATTCCCGGCCATTTGAATATTTGTCCCTTAAATCTTTATCATCAATGAGTTTCATCATCAGATCTGATAGCATGGTTTCTGATTCGTCTAAGGGTTCTTCTTTTAATGTTTTAAAGACGAATTTACTATCAAAAGGCCGATTTAGTATGCCATATTCACAATAAATAGGATAACCCAATTCTTTATCCAAATCAGTATTGGAACATAAAATCTCCCAAGGCCCGGTCTTACAGTCAGCAGAGATAATGGGAAGGTTCATGGATAATGCTTCGATTAAAACCAGGGGTAATCCTTCCCATAGGGAACTCAGGACAAAGCAATCACTATTTTTAAGGAAGGGAAAAATGTTTTCCTGTTCCCCTAAAAGATACACGTTTTCATTTAGTTCGAGTTTGTTGATTAACTCTTCTAATTTACTTCTTAACACTCCATCTCCCAGAATGAACAGTTTAACATGGGGGTGCAGGTCTACTACGCGTCTGAAACTCCTTATGAGAAACCACTGCCCCTTCTGTCTGGTGAGTCTGCCCAGGTTGATGAAGTTGAAGTTTTCTGTTCCGGTTTTATATCCTTCAAATAATTCCTGGTATTCCTCGGGCAGTTCTTCCCGGGATAGTTTAATGTTTTCCTTGATGTCCATCATGTTGTAGATGGTCTGGGTGTTTCGGATGTCATATTCTTCGTTGAGGATTCTTTCTATTTCTCTGGAGACACATACAGTCTTATCTGACCGGGGGTAGAAGAATTTTATCAGGGCAAATTTTAATCTGCTCTTCAGGAATATTTCAGGGTTAATGTGTTGAGAAATGATGATTTTAACATTATTTCCGTAGAGCCAGCGACTCAGCACCACATGAAAATTGGCCACTTCCGATATTGAAATTACGATTTCAATATCCAGTTTTTTGCATAATCTGGTTATTTTAGGGGCGTATCTGAATAGATCTGAAGTTCTTCTAAAGATATTTCCATAGATATAACCCTCATTAAGGGTGTGGTAATCTCCTTTAAATTGATATTTAGGATTTTCATCCATCAAAGTTAGATAGGAAATATTATAACCTTTATCGTATAGTTTAGAGCCCAGTGTGGCTGCAAATCGTTCAGATCCTCCGCCCACTTTCAGTGACTCTACCAGAATCAATATCTTGGTTTTCATAAATCTATCCAGAGGTTTCTTTTAGAAGTTGACTCCACTGAGTTAATATCTTTTCTTTATCAAAGTTAAAAGCGATTATTTGTCCATTTGAGTAATTTTTTCTTAATTTTTCATCTTCCATCATTTTAATCATTAAATCGGTCAGTATTTTCTCAGATTTAAGTAAAGTAATTTCATCTACATTATTTAAAAGGAGTTGGTTGGGGAGGGGTTGACTTAAAATGGCATATTCTCCCAGGTAGGGGTAATCGATTTCTTCATTTAAGTCCAGTTCGGGACATAATATTTCTCGGGGGCCTGTTCTACAATCTGTAGAAATGATGGGAAGATTTAATGATAAGGCTTCAATTAAGGCCATGGGTAGTCCTTCCCATAGGGAGCTTAGTATGAAGCAGTGGCTGTTTAAAAGGAAGGGGAACACGTTCTCCTGTCTACCTAAAATAAATATATTTTCATCTAAATTCAGTTCATGGATTAGATTTTCTAGCTCGTCCTTTAGATCTCCTTCACCCAGGATGAATAGTCTGGCATTATTATATTTATCCACCACCTGCCTGAAGCTTCTAATCAGGAACCACTGTCCTTTCTGCCGGTTTAACCGGCCCAGATTGATGAAGTTGAAATGTGCGGTTTCATCCTTGCATTGCATCAATTCCTTATATTCTGGTGGAAGTTCTTCCTGTGATTTTCGAATATTCTCTTGGATATTCATCATGTTATAGATGGTAAGGGTGTTTTTAACGGAGTACTTTTCATTTAAAATCTTTTCGATTTCTTTGGAAACACATATCACCTTATTTGCCCGTGGGTAGAAAAACTTAATTAAATTTGTTTTAATACTACTATCCAGAAATATCTCTGGATTCATGTGCTGGGATATGATAATTTTAGCTCTATTTCCAAAGAAATAGCGGCTAAAAAGCGCGTGGAAATTGGCCGGATCCCCAGCGGAGATGATGATGTCTACTCCTAATTCATCACAAAGGCTTTTTACTCGTGGGGAATACTGTAGAAGTTTAAAAATTCTTTTTACATTGTTCCCGTAGATATCTTTCTCATCTAAGGTGTAATACTCACCTTCAAACTCATATTTAGGGCCATCATCAGATAAGGCTAAAAAAGAAATATCATAACCTTCATTATGGAGTTCACTGCCCAGTATGGCTGCGACTTTATCGGATCCGCCGCCGATCTTCAATGAATCTACCAGGATTAAGATTTTCATATTTCACTACCCAACTTTTAAAATCAATTCTTCTATGTATTTATAAATGTTAATCTACTATTAATCCTTTTAAAAAACCAGTTCCATATCCGATATGAATGGCGGGAAATATTAAGAGGGCAGAAGCGTGTTTTAGACTGCGATACCTGATCATGATGATAAGGGTGTAAATGATGTCTATAATTAAGTAGAGGATAACTGGTGACCAGATCAAAATCAGATAATTAAGATTTAAGAGATTAATCAGGAATAATATCAAACCTATTAATGCGAATAAAAGGTATAAAATTGCGAGAACCGGGATCAAATGGTAATACTTCAAT
>JAAYUT010000450.1 GCA_012517485.1 Candidatus Atribacter fermentans | reverse complement strand
GATTTAATTGGAGATACCTTATCAGGAACTTTGATGGAAAGGCTCAATACTCTGAAAACCTTCATTTTAACTGGCACACCTGAAGAACCTTCTTTAGATTTCAAGCTCAAAGCTATTCGACTTTCTCTCAATACTAACGAATCGAAAACTGGAATTTTAACTGCACAACTTGATGAATATGAACAACTTATATTTGGAATTCCTAGTTCTGAGCCAATTGGTGTTCGAGTGGATAAGCTTTATAGAACAGTTGTCAATCCTAGCTTCTCAACCAATTTCCAGGTTACCATACCTGCTTCATCTTTAGTAAAAGTAAGCATTCAGACCAATTTAAATTCTGAAAAAAATAATCTTGGTGACCCAGTCCCGTATATTTTAGCCGAGGATTTCATTGTGAATGATATTCTCATCGCTCCAGCTGGTACCCAAGGAGAAGGCTGGATCAGCAAAATTCGACGTAAAGGAAATTTTGGAAGATCTGGCATGATCCAAATAGATTTTGGTTCAATCACCAGTCTCGATGGTACCCCT
The DNA here is from genome assembly GCA_012517485.1 of Candidatus Atribacter fermentans. Classification (GTDB taxonomy): domain Bacteria; phylum Atribacterota; class Atribacteria; order Atribacterales; family Atribacteraceae; genus Atribacter; species Atribacter fermentans. The sequence goes on along the minus strand of JAAYUT010000450.1, from coordinate 1,238 downwards.
ATACTTCTTACCTTGGGCGAAAAAGCGATTCAAGAAAACAAAGCGCTTGCTTATGCTGTTGGGACCAGTATTGTTGGTTTAGTCGCGCTTGGTCCAATCGGAGCAGTAGCTGGATTTTTAATCAATGGAGAACCAGCAAAAGTTGAATCAGGAAGTGTGCTTTTTGTGGAAACCACTCAAGAATTGGTTGCTTCCGGTCCAATTGCTTCTTCATTTTCATATCAAGCCTATCAAGGTCATACCTCAGCTGAATTTGACACCTACCAACCCTCTTATAATGACCAAGATCAAAATATCCCAGAGGTCGAAATTGAGGTTAAGCCAGTTGAGACTTGGAATGGAGAGGAAAATATTGAAGAGACAGTTGATGTCACCAGTATTAGCACACCTATTCCAATCCAACAACCCAAACCTTCACCCACATCTGGAATTAATGTCGAAATTAAACCTTACCAGGAAGGAGATTTTTAAATTATGAATAAAAAATCCTTAATCCTTTTCCTCCTCATATCCTGCATGGTTGTATTATTTGTTAGCTTTACATCACTCGCATCGAAATCTGATACCGACAAAATTTATTCTCAAACTGAAAAAAAATGGACCCAAAGCCAAACTGTTGGGGATGCTTTCTCGGTAAAGGCTGTATTTTGGAATCCAGAATTGGTACAAGCCTGGGTCGCTAAATACGGAGCGGAAAACCTTCTTTCTTTAGAAGAACAAACTGCTTACCATCGAGATTTCATACAACGAGAGCGTTTTCAACGATATTTAGTTTTTGATGTCACTATTGATAAGCTTAAAGGACCTGCTCTTTTCCCTATAAATTTTAATAAAAATACCTATTTAACTGATGATAAAGGCAACAAATACTATCCACTTGAGTATCCTCGTGAATTTGATGATAAAATTTTTGACAAAGTAACAGGAAAGATATATTTCAATCGGATTGGGAAAGATAATCAACCAATAGTTAATCCAGAAACCAAAAAAATCACCCTTCATTTTTCCCATTTGTCAATCGAACCTTCTTATGTCGCTCAAAAAATCGAGCTCACCTGGAAAGATCCCTATATCCCTCCTGATTATACCGAAGCAAGTTGGCAGCCAGAACTCGAAGAAGAAATCCTCCGTTTGCAAGAAAGAATTATCTTGTTGGAAGCACAAAAAAAAGAGCTCATTGAAAACCAAAAACAAATTGAATCAGAAATTGAAAATGTAAAAAATAAAATCGAGGAGCT
>JAAYUT010000449.1 GCA_012517485.1 Candidatus Atribacter fermentans | reverse complement strand
TCCTGAACATGTTTCAAACCAAGTCCTGGAAAAAATGGGGAAACCAGGTAAAGAAGTCTATAATCAATTTGTTAAAAAGTATTTTGAGGTGAATAAAAAACATCATCTCAAGCATTACTTGGTTCCTTACTTCATGTCAAGCCATCCTGGGTCTGACCTTAAAGCTGCCATCGAGTTGGCTGAATATGTCCGAGATATGGGATATAATCCCGAACAGGTTCAAGATTTCTATCCCACTCCTGGAACTCTCTCTACTGCTATGTATTACTCTTAGCTCGATCCGCGAACCATGAAAAAGGTTTATGTTCCTAAATCACCCCATGAAAAAGCTATGCAGCGAGCCCTCATTCAATATCGCCGTCCAGAGAATTACCGATTGATAAAAGAAGCTCTTCTGAAAGCGAATCGATCTGATCTGATCGGTTATGGGAAGAAGTGCCTCATCCGACCGCGAGAGAAGAGCGGGAATAAGCCAAGAATTCAAAAAGAGAAGGAATAACTCAAACCATCAGTTTATCGAATATTTCTATTTTTGGAAACGAGCAATAAGATCGTAATCTCAATCTTTTCGGCTTCTTTGCAATGTAAAGTAAAATTTTATCAATTGTAAGATTCCCATTATTTATAAACTAAATCTTCATCTTTCCGATACTCTTTTTTTGAATTACACCTTCTTAAGGAAAAAACAAATATTTGAAAAGATCATTCGTTATTTTCTTTTTCGTTTCCCAGTTTTACACTTGTTCCTCAATTGCCTCATTTTTTTTTCCGCTTCACAGAATTTACATAGATGAATTTGCATAAAAAATCCTTTAATTAAAAAAACGAAGATAATACAAAAAAATTCTTTAACCTGTTGGCAGATAACCATTTGAATAATTATATATAGTTAATGAATGATAAATATTAACATAATAATTATTGACAAAAAATATTATGGTAGTTAATATAAATGGGAAATAGTAGAAATAAATATTATTTTATTATTTAAGTAATAATTATAGTAATAATATAATAATAAATAATAATTAAAATAAATATTGAATAAAGATATTCATAATATGTATTGGAGGGATGTAAATTGTCTCGTTCAAGGTATTACGTTGTTTTTGTGGTATTGGTGTTATCAGTGTTTGTGCTAAACGGATGTTTGACGTCACAATCTCCAACCTCGACACCGGAACCAAAAACCGTTTTGAAAGGAAGGGTGGTGGTTCCGGAGGGTGCGGTTAAGGGAAAACAAATTACTGGACAAGCACTAGCAGGGGCAACGGTCAATATCATTGATCCAAAAACCGGTAATGTCATTGCAACCACCACAACTGATGCTAATGGCAACTACAATGTCGGAGTACCAGCTGGCGGGCCTTATATTGTTGAAGCTGTTAAAGGGAATGTCAAGGTGCTTGATGTTTCACCAGTTATTCAAACCGGCGAAACCAAAGACCTGGGAACGGCCGATGCCGCTTCAACCGCTCAAGCTCTGATCTTTCAAGCTTTGGTTGAAAAAGGGAATGATCCTGCCCAAATAAACTTGGAAGGAATTTTAAATCTATCAGGTTTTTCGCAGCTGGCTAACCAGGTTGAGAGTGCTTTAGAAGCCGGGACCGATCCCACAACCAATTCTCAGGTCAATAGTTTAGTGAACAATATAATTTCTCCCAAACCACCAACTGGCGGAGGTGGAGGAGGAGGGGGGGGGACACCAACACCAACACCTAATATCACCATCACTGCTGGGCAAGAAACAGTAAGTGGAAACACCGTCACCCTTCCGGTTACAACCACCAACACCGGAGTTGCCTATACCAATGCTCGCTATGGGATCAAGGTCAACCTTCCCGGTATCACTGGTGACACCCTAACCCTT
>JAAYUT010000448.1 GCA_012517485.1 Candidatus Atribacter fermentans | reverse complement strand
TTTGTAAACCCACAGACATGGTAAATCAAGCCCCTACAAAAGATATCAAAATGCCGTAATTCTGAGGTTTCGTTTTTTGAAGCCGTGAGGATCTCATCTTTTTACATTTTTTTCCTTTATATGTACTTTAAAAGATGAGATTCTCACGTCGTCTAGTAAAAGAGACCGGACTTCTCAGAATAAGGGAGTGGATGGATGAGATTGCCACGTTGTTAGGCAATACACTCTAAAATCCCCAGAATTAGATTTTTATTAATGTATATCAATCTATTTTATTCCGCTAATTTTCCAAAACGATGGATTATAGCTAAAGCAGGATCCACTGGAACTTTTGCTCGTTGAACATTTTTTGGAATATGAATAAGAGGTGTTTTCCTGATCGTTTTTCCCTCAAACTGAGGCAACCATTGTTTTTCCGCTTCCAACATCTCACTTACCATTTCTCTTATTTCATTTAGATTCAATACAGCACCAGTTAAAGGATCCATTGCACAGGCTTGAACAACTGCTTCCGGATCGCCATTTTTAGCTGCAAGGACAGCTAAGCGTTGAACATTAATATTCGTCATGTTTAAAGCAGCACATTGAGGTGGAAGATCTCCAACAATGGTTTTGTGAAGTCCATTTTCATCAGCATATATAGGACCTTCAGCACAACAGTCATTCGGAAGATTTGTAATCATCCCATCATTGCGAATATTTCCGTTAAACTTAAAAGGTTTCCTCTTTTCAATGGCTTCAATAATATAGGAACCGTATTCGACGCTTCGAGGTGGTAATTTAGTCGGCTCATCTGAAAGGACGTCCTTTTGACTATATTTATCAGCAACGTGTGCACACCATTTATAATAAGCCCCGGATTCTCCACCAAAATCTGGTTCATCGCAATAAATATCAAGTGACTTTTGGTTTTTACGGAACCATGGAACATATTCTGAAAGATGACCAGTTGATTCTGTCATGAAATAACCAAATTGACGTAAGACTTCACCACGAACTTTTTCATTCACATAGTATTCTGGCTGTTCGAATTTATCCTTTAGTATAGGATATAGATCTTGACCATTTCTTTCTAATTTTAGAAACCAAGCCATATGATTAATCCCAGCACATATATAATCAATTTCTTCTTTTGGGACACCGACATATCCTGAAATGAGATCTAATGTAGTTTGAACTCCATGACATAACCCGACAAATTTAACCTTGGTTTCTCCTAATGCCCAACAAACCATTGCCATTGGGTTAACATAATTCAGTAATAATGCTTTCGGACAAAGTTCTTCCATGTCTTTTGCTAAATCAAGAATAACGGGAATACTCCTTAATGCACGGAAAATCCCACCTGGACCTAACGTATCACCAATACATTGGTCAACACCAAATTTTTTAGGAATTTTCCAATCGTACTCGAATGCTTTGACCCCGCCTACTTGAAATGTCGAAATAACATAATCGGCTCCTTTTAATGCCTCACGACTATTTGTAGTTGTGTACACTTCTGTTGGTAAACCATTCTCACGAATTACACGGTTTGCAAAATCATTAACTTTTGAAATATTCCGTTCACTTGGAGCCATTAGAGCGAAGGTGGTATCTTCTAATCCATTAGTAGCCATGATATCCAGCATTAATGTTTTACAAAAAACAATACTTCCAGCTCCAATAATTGCTACTTTTCTCATAATTTTACCAATTCCTCCTTTTTAACTTTTTAATTAGTGAGGACGAATATAACAAAATATTGCAGAGTGTTTCTTTATTCTTTTTTATTTAACACCTCCTTTTTTACGGTTTACTCTTATAAAGAATATCTCTATAACAACTATTATTTATTATACTCAATTTTTAAAATCAATGGTTTTAACTTGAAAATAATGGAATAAGTGAAAAATGATGAAAAAAAGAGAAAGGCACACCCCCCTGAATCCCCCCTCAATGGGGGAAGAAGTTGAACAATTCCCCTCCGTGGAGGGGTGCCGCTTTCGCGGCGAGGAGGGTGCTTTTTATCAGTCATCCCGAGCCCTCGCGCTTTTCGAGGGCGTGAGGATCTCATCTGACACCGAAG
>JAAYUT010000447.1 GCA_012517485.1 Candidatus Atribacter fermentans | reverse complement strand
TTATCATGAATTGGTTTAGGAAGAGAATCGCTGGATTGATTTTTTTGATTGTCGATTAAAATCCCTAATTGATCGAGGTTATGACAAATTTTCTCACGAATGAAAGCATCATTTTCACCAATTCCTCCAGTAAATACCAACGAGTCGAGCCCATTCATTAAAGCGATAAATGAACCAATATACTTTTTAACCTGGTATATAAAAACGTCAATTGCCAGCAAAGCTCGCTCATTTCCTTCTTGAGCAGCTTTTTCCAGTTCCCATATTTCAGTGCTATGTCCGGAAATACCAAGAAAGCCCGATTTTTTCACCAATAATTCATTGATCGCTGAATAATGCATCTTCTCTTTTTCTTGAAGGTAGGTAATAACCTGGGGATCAAAATCGCCCGGTCGCGAGGACATGATAATCCCGCTTTGGGGTGTAAAACCACTAGAAATATCGAATGATTTTCCATTTTGAATTGCACAGAGACTACTTCCACTTCCCAAATGGCAAGAAATAACCCGCTTATCAGCAGTGGTTAACTGAGATATTTTTTCCGAAATATAACGGTGAGAATTTCCATGGAAGCCAAATTTGAAAATTCCGTGTTTTTTACATAGATCGAAGGGGAGTCCATAGGTGGAGTGTGCCGGGGGGATGCTTTGGTGAAAGGTGGTTTCAAAAACTCCAACTAAAGGAATGTGGGGAAGAAACCTGCGGAAAATGTCGATAGTGAGTAATGTGGGTGAATTGTGAACCGGCGTAACACTTTCTAAATCACGTAGAGCACTGATGACATTAAAATCAATAAGAGAAGTAGAATTGACTCGATTTCCTCCGTTGATGCACTTAATGCCTATTGCTTTCAGTTCATTTAGATTATTGAGAGGTCCGTATTCAACGATATTGTTGATTATAGCTTTTAAACCTTGCTCATGAGAACATTGGGGTATTGATGTTCGAAGGGTTTTTTCTTCGATTTGCTGTTCCCAAAATGAGTCATCCCGATACAGACGCTTTATTGCTCCTCGACCAAGGGAAATTTCTTTTTCTTTCTCAAATTCATAGAGTTGGTATTTAATTGAAGAACCACCGCTGTTTAAAGCCATAATTTTCATAGTTCGATATCATCCTTTCCAATAAAAAGTTGAGATTTGTTTTGGGCAGTTTCAAGCACTGAACAAAAGGAGCATCTTTCTTGAGTAGTAGGCATACCACACAAAGAACAGTTTTTTAGAATACCATTTGGTTGTTTTCCAGGAAAAAGGTCATGCTTTCTTTCTAAGAAATGAAATAAAAAATAATGTTTAGTTCCAGGGGATTGGTCTTCGATCACGTTCAGAGCCTTTTTGAAATCAAGACTGGAAGCTTTTCGAGAGAAGGGGCAGATACTATCACAATAAGGGATTTTCATCTGTTGAACATACCAAAGAATTTCCTGGTCGGTAAGAGTATAAAAAGGCTTCACTTTTTTCACTAAACCAGGATAATCACTGGGTAAGCAAGGACTTTGATGCTGAAGATATTCTTCTCTCCAACGGAGTAAATTCCCTAAAAGAGTTGCTGCTTCGTCATCGAGGTTATGACCGGTAGCTAAAACCGAATAGTGATGGTGATAAGCATAATGATTAAGTATAAATCTCTTGGTGAGACCGCAAACAGAACAGGCAGGACGAGGGATTTTCTTTTGTAATTCCGGTAAAGTATAACCCAAATGTTCTTTTAAAGAAAAAACAACCAGTGGCAGATTCTTGTCTATAGCAAATCGTTGTACGATTTGACGTGATTGATCGGAAAAGTTGGGGATTCCAAGGTCCAAATGGATTGCCGTTATCTGATTGCCAAGATCAGTTAATACCGACCATAAAGCCATACTATCTTTCCCACCTGAAACCGCCAATAAAACCGATTCTTTTTTTGAAAACATCTGATATCTTTTTATAGCCTGTATTATTTGTTTTTGAATGAATTTTATAAAGCATTTTTGGCAAAATGCGACATGGTGGCGTTTGATGCGAAGAATAGCTTCATCTTTACATGCGGTACATTTCAAATCTTTCACCTCAGTTAATTGTTTTTTGGTTATTTTGAATTAAAACATATTCGAGTTGAAATTTCTATCCTGAAAATACCATCTTATAAATTCCCCCATTGAGGGGGGTTAGGATGTGTGCTTTTCATCAGTCATCCTGAGGCTTCAAATTCAGAAGCCGTGAGGATCTCATCTGACACCGAAGGTGTCATCCTGAACACTCGCTTTTTGAGGGCGTGAGGATCTCACTTTTTTATTTTTCAAAAATATTTTAAAGGATGAGATTG
>JAAYUT010000446.1 GCA_012517485.1 Candidatus Atribacter fermentans | reverse complement strand
TTTTATGAAAGATTGCCATTCAAATCAAGTGAAGTTAGTTTTGGATTCATCTCATGCTTTTTACGGTGGAGAAAATATTGTTGATGTCGTGCAATTATTTGGAAAAGATTTGGTACATGTTCATTTTGAAGATTGTTTAATAGGAGCTCCAGAATCTCGAACGGTTCCTGGTAAAGGAGATGTGGATTTAATTTCTTTTTATCAGTCTTTGAAAGAAATTGGTTATGATGGCTATTTAACTGTCGAACTATGGGGAAGTCAACCAGAAAGGTATGCTCGTGAAGCATTAGAAAATACTAAGAAAATAATTTCATGTTGCCAATAGTTCGTTCTTAAAAAATTGTTATATTTTAAAAAAAGAATCAATTCTCTTTTTTTTGGAGGTAAGTTATGGATTATGTTCCATTTCAAGGGAATTTTAGTTTAGAAGGAAAAGTTGCTGTTATCACAGGAGCTGCAAAAGGAATTGGGAAAGCCATTGCTTTGGTATTTGCTCAGGAAGGTGCTGATTTAGTATTAGTTGATTTTGACAAAGAAGTTGAACAAACGGCAAAATGGATTGAAAAAATTGGACGTCGAGCGGTTTTTGTTAACGGTGATATTACAAAATCAGAAACGTTGCAAAGAATCTTAAATGATGGTCTTAAGGAATATGGAAAGATAGAAATTTTAATAAATAATGCTGGAATCACAAGGTTAGATGACGCTGAAAATTTATCGGAGAAAGATTGGGATGATGTCATCGCAGTTAATTTGACTGCTCAATTTAGATTAGCTCAAGTTATAGGTCGGCAAATGATTCAACAAAGATATGGAAAGATAGTAAATATAGCATCTAAAGCTGGTCTGGTGGCGTTACCAAAACATGCTGCTTACATGGCGAGCAAAGCAGGATTAATTGGTGTTACAAAAATATTAGCCTTAGAATGGGCTAAATATAATATAAATGTTAATGCAGTTGCTCCAACTGTCATACTTACTGAAATGGGTGAAAAAGCTTGGGCTGGAGAAGTCGGGGAAGCAATGAAACGAAAAATACCTATAGGAAGGTTTGGCTATCCAGAAGAGGTGGCGGTTGCTGCTTTATTTTTAGCTTCAGATGCTTCAAATTTAATAACTGGTGAAACCTTAGTTATTGATGGTGGCTATACAATACAATAAAAAAACTGAATTAAAGGTATTTAGGTTTTAATAAAATAATACATTGATAAAACACTGGATAAAAAATCATAAAATTAATTTACCTAAATATATTTTTTAGTTGACAATTTGAGGTCTTTTTTTTATTCTATCTGATATGAATAACATATGTAATATAACAAATGTTATTTCTTTATGATGACAATAAATGAACTATCTGAAAAAAAATTAATGACAAAAGCAGCCCAACTCTATTATGAGAACGATCTTTCCATTCTCAGTATTTCTAAGTTACTGGGAGTATCCCGGCAAAGGTGTTCCAGACTTTTAAAGAAAGCACGAGAGGTTGGAATTGTTCAGATCAAGATACATCATTCTGACTATAACCAGCTTCGAAGTTTTGAGAAAAGACTTCAAGAAGCTTTTCATCTCAAAAAGGTTGTTGTAACAGAAGTATTTAATGATAGTTCTGACCATATCATTCAAAGCGTTGCTGAGGAAGGTGCCCATCTTTTAAATCAATTCATTCAACCAAACCTAAGTATTGGTGTCGCTTCTGGAAGGACTCTCTATGAGCT
>JAAYUT010000445.1 GCA_012517485.1 Candidatus Atribacter fermentans | reverse complement strand
TCAATGTAAGCTTGAATATTCGCTTCTTCTTCAGGGGTTGGGAAAACTCCATTTCCAAAAAATTGAATATTATAAGCCAGCAGCGAAGAAGAAAAAACCAAAGTTAAAGCAAGAACGTATAAAACGGATAAATAGATTCTTTTCAATCGATAACACCCCCTTTAGTAAGTATTGTATTAATTCTCCTTTTTGATTATGATATTCATTTTCATTTTACGAAAGGAATCCATAATTGGGGACAGGGACAAACAGTTAATTCTATAATACTATTTTGATATAAGTTCAAAAATCGGTTATTTGTTTTATTCATTTTTAACTTTTTCATCTATTGTTTTATCTTTTTAAAAACCCAATACTTATTACCGATAAAATTGATTAAAACTGAAAAAAAGGTTGCCCCTACTTTACTCCAAAGTATTTCAATTTGATATTTTTCGTGAAAAAGGGTTAAGAAGAAGAGGGATATTCCCAGGGAAATGAGATTAACTGTTAAAAATTTTAACATTTCGATTAGATTAAAACGATAACCGGCTTGAAAAGTCCACGATTTATTAAAATAATAGCTATTTAAAACAGCACAAGAATAAGATATTATTTGTGATATACGATAAAATTGCTCTCCAAGAAGATAATTGAGAAAAGTAAATATACCAAAATCAACTGCGGTATTCAGAATGCCGACTAAACCGAATTTGACAAATTGAAATAGATTCTTCGTAAGAGAAAAATTATTCATTGGGAGAAGATTTTTTGTCAAAGCCTTGGGTTTTATAAATAATATACAAAGGACGGTCTTTAGTTTCTTCGTAGATTCTTCCAATATATTCTCCTAATAGTCCAAGCATAATGAGAACCACTCCATTAAAAAAGAGACTAATAGCCATGAGAGAAGCCCAACCAGGTACAGTTTTTTGGGTAAATACTTTTTCAAAAATGACTATCAGGAGATAAATGAAGCTGATTCCTGAGAGAATAAATCCCAAATAGGTAGCAATTTTTAAAGGTTTATATGAAAAAGCCGTAATGGCATCCCATGCTAAACGAAGGAGTTTTTTAACGTTATATTTGGTTTCCCCCGCCCAGCGTTCTTCCCGAACAAATTCTATAGCAGTTTGTCGAAAACCCACCCAACTTATAATACCTCTCATATAACGGTTCTTTTCTCGGATATTTTTTAAAGCATCGGCGACCTTTCGGTCAATAAGTCGAAAATCGCCTACATCTGCAGGCATATTGATTTCGGTCATTCGTTGCAGAAAACGATAAAAAAGCGCGGAAGTCGTTTTTTTGAAAACTGACTCACCCTTACGTTGTTTTCTTTTCCCATAAACAACATCAAAGCCCTCTTTCCATTTTTCAATCATGACCGGTATTAATTCTGGAGGATCTTGTAAGTCTGCATCGATAATGATGATACCTTGCCCTGATGCATGATCTAATCCGGCGGTTGTTGCGGCTTCATGACCAAAATTTCTGGCAAAGTGAATTACTTTTAAATTCTTGTCCTGATGGTGAATTTCATCCAGGATTTCACCAGTCCGATCAGAACTTCCGTCGTTAATAAAAATGAGTTCATAAGGTTCTCCAATCTCATCCATTACTTTTTTTAATCGTTTATAAGTTTCCGCAATTACCGGTTCCTCATTAAAAGCCGGTATAACTACTGAATACTGTAAGGTTTTCATAATATCGATCCTCAATATCAAATTTTTATATATAAAAAATCCAGCTTGGGACCCAGCGTAAAAACCTTGCAACATAAGCCCGATCAACGATCATACCAGAGATAACTGGATA
>JAAYUT010000444.1 GCA_012517485.1 Candidatus Atribacter fermentans | reverse complement strand
TTTATTAACTAACAAAAATGAATAATATTGAAATATCTCTACAAGCTTAAAAATGAATGAAATGAAGCCCTGTAATTATAAATTACAGGGCGTAAGTTTAAATAATTTACGGTGCTGCAACAACCCCAGTAATAAAGTTCAAAGCGGCATTGAAAGGATTTCCAGCTTTATCAGTGACACCCATGGCTGGGACATAAAGGAAAGTCACCATAATGGTATCACCTGTGACTAAAAAGTCTGATATCCAGTTTCCAGTCAAAGTAACGCTTTGATTTCCAGCATTCATAACTACTTGAGTAGTGTTAAAAATGCTGGCTCCAATTGAGGAGAATCCCCATACGGTTGGGAAGGTAAAAGTATTCATGTCGGTAACTACGATTTCCTCGTTGAAGTTGACAGTGATGGTAGGAGCATCGCCGAGAATTGGATCGGCCTTAGCAGATAGAGATTGTAAATATGGTTTAGTCCCATCAACTATGATAGTAAATGGAGTTTTAGTGCTTTCTCCTAAGCTCCCTTGAGTAGCAGTGAAAAACAGGTTATAGGTAGCTTCGGTTGCCATTGAATTCCAAACAAAAATAAATTCACCAGACGGGCTACTTGAGGTTTGGTCTACCAGGGTATTATCACGATAGACCTTAATTACTGAGCTACTTGGAGCAGTACCTTGAAAATAGATATCTCGATTGAAACGAACTGGATCTCCATTCTGAATGATCTTACCAGTCCATCCTCCATCACGAACAATGGTTATACTTGGTGCAGTGGTACCGGTTGGTGGGGTAGTTGTTGGAGTGGGTGTTGGTGATGGTGATGGTGTTGGTGTACAACTGGTTATCAAGAAAGCCAATAAAACAACAACTACAAGAAACGAAAACTTTTTCATAATGTTCCCTCCTTGCAAATTGAAATATATTTTATTATAGCACTTTATTCTGTTTCGGAAACCAAATTGTTAGGAATGATAAAAAAATTTAGGAAATTATTATAAAAACTGAATCCTCACACCCTGGTTGTGATTGATGTGAGGATATATCTATTTTTTCGGTTCCGATTGGTTCCATTGGATTATTTCAGTCATTTCTATTATTCAATCAAACGATTTCCGTTGGGGTATTGAGTAACAATATGATGAAAATAAGCTTCAGTTATATAATGTTCCATCATACGATGAGTATTAAAATAAGAGGCAATCTTGCTAATTGAGTTTTTCATCATTTTTATCCACCAATCAATTCGTTGGTAATAGGTAGGGAGTATCAAATATTCGAGCTTATTATATAAATCGTCAATTTCTTCTCGGCTTTGTTCAGCTGGATCACTTTTTTCGTTTGGTGCTGGTCCAATAGCCCATCCGGTAATTCCTTCTAGGCATCCTTCTACCCACCATCCATCCAGAACACTGAAGTTGAGAGCGCCATTATGAGCTGCTTTCATTCCACTCGTTCCTGATGCTTCTAATGGTCTTTGGGGAGTATTGAGCCAAACATCGACTCCACAAACCAATTTTTTGGCTATCTCAATATTGTAATCTTCAAGGAAAATGATTTTAATTTCGTTTTGAAGAGTTTTTGCTATTTGAATGATTGATTGAATTAACCTTTTTCCCTCTTCATCATTGGGATGAGCTTTTCCAGCAAAGATTATCTGGAAGTCACCTTTTCTTTTCACTCTTTTGA
>JAAYUT010000443.1 GCA_012517485.1 Candidatus Atribacter fermentans | reverse complement strand
CTTATGATTTTTTATAGTACTTTAGGGCTCTTCCCACCTGGAAACTTAAGTCTCTGGGCAGAAAGTGTCGTGAAATCTTCGAGTTTTAAATCTTTTACCGGGATGACAACCATTGACGCTCTCCTCAATGGACGATTAGATATCTTCATTAATGCCTTACGCCACCTCATTGGCCCAGTTCTGACCTTGACCTATGTAGAACTCGCCTACATATTACGAATCACTCGCTCCTCAATGTTAGATGTTTTACAGCGTGATTACGTCCGGACCGCTCGGGCTAAAGGTTTAGATGAAAGAGTTGTTATTAATAAACACGCGAAAAGAAATGCGATGATACCAGTTGCTACCGTAAGTGGCCAAACTATTGTTGGATTGATGGCGGGAACAGTGATTGTGGAAGCTATATTTAATCGAACTGGTTTGGGGAGTTTTTTAGCTTTAGCAGCACAACAATTAGACTACGCATCGATTTTAGGTGGAACTCTTTTCTTTGGAATTATTTTGATAGTTGGTAATCTTTTCGTTGATATTTCCTATGCCTATATTGATCCTCGTGTCAGGTTGGATTAAGAAATGAAACAGGAAAACCTGAGACTCATAAAAAAATTATTCTTCAATACCTCAGCGATTATTGGGTTCGTCCTTTTAGGAGCATTCATTGTGATTGCGATATTTGCGCCATTCATTGCGCCTCCTAAAGAAGGGAGAGACCCTTATATGATGCCTATTGTCACTTGGAGTTCAAGTCCTCAACCCCCTACACCAGAACATCCTTTTGGAGTAGCAGGAAAAAGAGACATTTTTTATGGAGTTATCTGGGGAACCCGAACTGCTTTTCGGGTAGGAATAATTGTGACGGTCGTTTCAACTCTTATTGGTTTGTTTATCGGATCAATGGCAGGGTATTACGGCAAACTTTTTGATGAAATCCTCATGCGAATCACAGATATTTTTATGGCAATTCCTTTCTTAGTTGCAGCTTTGGTATTAGCTGCTATTTTAGGGAGCGGTTTAAATAAGGTTATGATTGCTATGATTATTTTCGGTTGGATGTATCCTGCCCGATTGATCCGAGGAAACATCCTTCAAGCTAAAGAAGAACAATACGTCATGGCCGCAAAAGCACTTGGAGTAAAAAATTACATGGTCATCGTTCGACACATCCTTCCGAATACGATTTTCCCAGTATTGATTCAAGCATCTATGCGTATGGGTTCATTAGTTATCACAGCAGCTGCCCTTAGTTTCTTAGGAGTTGGGGCTCCGCAAGGGTATTCCGATTGGGGAGCTCTTCTCAATTATTCTCGGAACTGGATGTTAGGTGGACAGGGAGAGGCACTCCGTTACTGGTACACAACCGTGTATCCAGGTACAGCGATGGTTCTCTTTGTCCTTTCTTGGAATTTAGTCGGGGATGCTCTTCGTGATGTATTCGATCCTCGACTGAGGGTTTGAGGAGCCAATCATGGATTCAAATAACACCATCCTCAGTATAGAAAATCTGAAAGTCTATTTTTATAACGATTACGGTCAGGAACTCAAAGCAGTGGACGATATCAGTTTCCAAGTCTATAGAGGTGAAACCATTGCCCTGGTCGGTGAATCAGGATGTGGGAAAAGCGTTACTTCTTTGGCTCTCTTGAGATTGATTGATTCAAATGGAAAAATCGTTGATGGAAAAATCCATTTTAATAATTCAAATTTACTTTCTCTATCGGAAAAACAGATGCAAAGTATCCGTGGAAAGGATATTTCAATGATTTTTCAAGAGCCATCATCAGCACTTAACCCTGTTTATACAATTGGTGACCAAATTATCGAGGCGATTATCCTTCATCAAAAGGTCAGCCGCTATGAAGCCCGAAAACGAGCTGTAGAAATGTTTAAATTAGTAGGAATTCCCGACCCAGAAAAACGACTCAACGAATATCCTCATGAATTGTCAGGGGGAATGAAACAAAGAGGGATGATTGCCATGGCCCTTTCGTGCCATCCTCAGCTTCTTATTGCTGATGAACCAACCACCTCTTTGGATGTAACCATCCAGGCACAAATTCTTGAATTAATGATCAGTCTTCAAAAACAATTTAATATGGCAGTGATTCTTATCACCCATGATTTAGGAATTGTCGCTAATATGGCCAAAAGAATTGTTGTCATGTACGCCGGGAAAGTAGTTGAAGAAGGGAACTGTCATGATATTTTTAAAAATCCTTGCCATCCTTATACCATTGGTTTACTCCGTTCTATTCCAAGGTTAGATATCGAGCAGGAAAAACTTGATTCAATCCCAGGTATGGTCCCCGATCCTTCACAATTTCCCGAAGGATGTCGCTTCCGAAATCGCTGTTTTTTTGAAAATGAACAATGTCTCATTCAACCAAACAAAAGTAACGTAAGCCTCAATCATTTTGTCTATTGTCATCACTGGAAAAAAATAAACGAACGTTCAATTCAAGAGTGTAAAGTTTATGAGTAATGTCTCACTTTTAAAAGTAGAAAACTTAAAAAAATATTTCCCAGTAAAAGCTGGCGTCTTTCGTTCAACCATTGGATGGGTAAAAGCAGTTGATGATGTCAGTTTTGAGGTCTATACTGGGGAGACATTTGGTATAGTCGGTGAATCGGGCTGTGGAAAAAGCACTTTAGGACTCACCATTCTTCGTTTATACGAACCATCTTCAGGACGAATTATTTTTGACGGGAAAGAAATTCATAATATTCCCCAATCACAGTTCATTCAGTACCGAAAAAATCTCCAGATGATTTTTCAGGACCCTTTTAGTTCTTTAAATCCAAGAATAACAGTTGGATCAATAATCGAAGAAGGTATGAATATCCATAAAATAGGGAAACCTCAGGAACGAACAACTATGGTAATTGATCTTCTAAAAAAAGTTGGCCTTCAAAGTGATGGTGCCAATCGGTTCCCCCATGAATTTTCAGGAGGACAAAGACAGCGGATTGGTATTGCTCGAGCTCTGGCTATGAATCCCAAACTGATTATTGCTGATGAAGCAGTCTCCGCTCTTGATGTCTCGATTCGTTCTCAAATAATTAATCTCATGATCGACCTGAAAAACGAATATCAATTAACCTATATATTCATCTCTCATGATCTTTCAGTAATTAAACATGTCTGTGAACGAATTATGGTCATGTATTTAGGAAAAGCGGTTGAGATTGCTCCACGTTCCCGACTCTTTAGGAAACCACTTCATCCTTATACCGTCGCTTTAATTTCCGCCGTTCCCGTTCCCGATCCCGATTATCATATTGAGAGGATCATTTTGCCAGGAGATGTGCCCAGCCCGATTGACCCACCTTCCGGTTGTCGATTTCATCCTCGTTGTCCAGTTGCACAAAAAAGATGCTCTGAAGAAGAACCTCTTTTAATTGATCAAGGGAACGGACATTTGGTAGCCTGTCACTATCCAGGAAGCTTAACAATAAGTACGCCAATGATATTGACGACTAACGGTATTATATGATATTTTTGTCTCGCTATTTGTCTTAAACCAATTCAATCAATTCATTGATTTTTTTTTGTTCTCATTGCATAATAAGATGTTCTATTTATTGAACAGAGAAAGAGTAGAGTTCTGAACCCTTGGAAAAAAATTGGGAGGCGATACACATCGAGGTAAAATATCGCGTTAATAATCAAATACGAGCTCGGGAAGTCAGATTGATTTCCTTCGAAGGGGAACAACTGGGGATCGTACCAATAAAAAAAGCTCTTGAGTTAGCAGAAGAAGCTGGTTATGATTTAGTTGAAGTTGCACCAGAAGCAAATCCGCCAGTTTGTAAAATTATCGATTTTGGTAAATTTAAATATGAAAAAGAGAAGAAAGCGAAATCCTCTCGAAAGAAACAAAAAGTATCTGAGCTAAAAGAGCTCAAGATGAGACCAAAAATCGATGAACACGATTACCAAGTCAAGTTAAAAAGTGCTATCCGGTTTCTGGAAGATGGCGATCGAGTCAAATTCACTATTCGCTTTCGAGGACGAGAGTCTGCCTATGTCGATAAAGGTGTATCATTACTTCAGAAAATAATTGATGATTTGAATGAAATGAGTAAGATTGAACAGGAGATAAAAAATGAGGGTCGGAATCTTACTATGACCTTAGCACCCAAGAAATGAGGATGATTCGCAATGCCAAAAATGAAAACCCATCGTGGTTTAGCCAAACGGGTTAAACTTACTGCGAAAGGAAAAATTAAGACGGCTCATGGAGGAAAGAGCCATCATTTACACCAAAAAGAACAAGACCGCAAAAGACGGTTACGAAAAACGGTGATTGTTGATAAAACCCTGGAAAAACGATTGAAAAGACTTTTACCTTATGCTTGATAACAGGGCTTCGATGTTTTTCAAACAAACAAGAGTGTTTTGATTTTAAACATAAAAAGGAATTCTATTTTGAATGAAGGAAAAAATGGTTTGAAAGATAGGTGATTTTCGTTGCCAAGAGT
>JAAYUT010000442.1 GCA_012517485.1 Candidatus Atribacter fermentans | reverse complement strand
TGGTTTAATTATGGCTCGCAGGTTAACCCTTGAGGGTGTCAAAGTAGAAGCGGTGATAGAGATACGGCCTTCATTGAGCGGTCTTATTCGGAATTATGTTCAGTGTTTACTTGACTTTGAACTTCCTCTTTTGCTTTCTCACACTGTAACGAATATTTTTGGTAAAGAACGAGTGGAAGGAGTGGAAATAAGTCGGGTTGATCATTCTTGGCAACCAATACCAGGAACAGAAAGATTAATAAGCTGTGACACCCTTCTTCTTTCGGTAGGGCTTCTTCCCGAAAATGAAATATCTCGGAAAGCAGGAATTCCTCTCTGTCATTTTAGCCATGGGCCTTTTGTTGATGAAAATTTTTCTACTGATATTGATGGGATATATTCTTGTGGAAATGTCGCGTCAGTTTTCGATTTGGTTGATTATGTTACATTGGTGTCAGAAAAAGCCGGTCGTTCAGCAGCTGAAAACAAAGCTAAAAAACCAGAAAAATTCCATTTGACACCCGGATCAGGTGTAGGTTTAGTTATTCCCCAACGAATTCGACAAATTGATGATGGTTGGTTATTTATTCGCCCTGACCAAAGTTTTCGTGATGGGAAAGTTCAATTTATAACTCAAGGAAAAGTATTTGATCAAAAAAGAGTAGCCGTCTGTCGTCCAAGTGAGATGGTTCGCTATGACCTTAAAAACATACATTGGCCCGAAAAAGGGGGAGATGTCATTGTTGAAATTGTCGGAAGCCCAATCGAAGGTTTCTAAACAACTTATTTGTACTTCCTGTCCTCTGGGATGTTCTCTCCAAGCTCAAATGGATGGAGAAAAAATAGTTATTACTGGCGCAAAATGCAATCGGGGAAGCCAATACGCACAAGATGAAATAGTTAACCCAAAAAGAACAGTGACGACAACGATTGTCGTTCTAAATGGGGAAATACGGCGACTTCCAGTTCGAACGAATAAACCATTTCCTCTTCGACGTATCTCGGAATTGATTCAATTTCTTTCGACTATAGAAGTTGAGGCACCTGTATATGTTGGTCAAGTTATCACAACCAATTGTTTGGGAGAAGGTGTTGATATTATAGCTACTCGAACGATTTTGAGACGATCCAATTGATAGAAATTTTCATTGGCTTGTTATTTTAAAAAGATCGTGGAAAACCATTAGGCTGGAAGATAGAAACTCCCAGCTCTTTTCACAACTTAATTAAACTTAGACTTATAATTGAAAAATTACCTCTCATGATGCTTTTATGAAAAGTTTTAAAATATAGAATCTTTCCCCCTTTTTTCCCCATCTTGAGTATTTAAATATTATTTATTCAATGATATTTGACAGACAAAAAATTTTTTGATATACATTCAATAAATAGGTATGAGAAATAGACTATGAGAAATTTCTCAATTAGTAATGGATATAACTCCCCTAAAAAAGTCTTAATATAAGAAAAGACCCTCATGCTGATTGTGCAGTTCCAATTGAGGATGAAAATACCGACTCAGAAATCGTTCCCCCTTTCGTAAAGGGGGTGAGGAGGATTTGAAAGAATGAGATAAAAAATCGAATCCCTCTCCATCTCCCTTTATCCAAAGGGAGAAGTCAATATAAGGGAAATTGGTTGAAATTCTATTTTCAGGATAGACCCTCATGCCACTTTGGTGGCACCAGTTGAGGATGAAAATATCTATCTTAATCCGTCATTGCGAGGAGCGTCCTATGCGACGTGGCAATCTCTGCCACCCAATATGTCACTCTAATGAGTCCGGTGTCTTCTCCCGGACGAAGTGAAAATCTCATCTTTTTTTAATACTCCAATTCAACACATAATAAAAGATGAATCATGAGA
>JAAYUT010000441.1 GCA_012517485.1 Candidatus Atribacter fermentans | reverse complement strand
TATAGAGACTAAATAATTTATTGCCAAAAAAATTTAATTATAGATAATTTTATAAATCTTTTTAAAAAATTGCCGATTATATAATTAATGAGTTTTTTATCAAAAAGATTTTCATGTAACAAGAGAAAATATATCTATCCTATAAATACAATTCACTACCAACACTATAATGCTGTCATCCTGAGCGGTACTTTCCCGCATGAGGATCTCATCTTTTATTATTTAAAAAAAACTAAATGAGATTGTTACGTCATCCAACCAAAGAACGGTTGGATTCCTCGCAATGACGGAATAAGAATGGGCATGATAATTCATCCCCCAATAATTTAATTTTAAGATAGCTGATATGCCATGGCATGTCGAATCTTGGGTTTTCGTTATCATCTGGTGCCACGTAAGTAGTATGACGGTCTATCTTGAAAATACAAGAACGAGTAAAAGTAATCAAACAGTAAAGAGAAAGACACACCTCTCTGAATCCCCCTCGATGGAGGAATGAATTCAACAATTCACCTCCTCGGAGAGGTGCTGCTTTTTACGGTGGAGAGGTGTCTTAAGGTCTTTGAAGGTGATTATTAGAAATTAAAAAAATAGGAATAAAAGGTGAGATTCTCAAGCTTCTGAATAAGAAGCCTGAGAATGACAGATTGGGTGGATGAAATTGTCACGTCACCCATCCAAAAACCGGTTGAAGTATCACTTATAATATTTTTATAAATATTTATTATTTAGTATGATTTATAATAAAAAATATTTTTAAGAGAGGAAGAATATGAAGGGAAAATTTAAGTTTCACGACGATTTTATTTACAAAATGCCGGTTCATTTTGGAGGATCACCCTTTTATCCAGTAAGAGCAGTGTATGGAGATATGTTTGTTATCTCCGTCCAATATGAAACCGACCAAGAATCACTTCTTCAATATATACCTGAAGATTTTGATCTCCGAGAGCCAATACTCAATGTTCAGTATTCCAACTGTCGAGATGTTGTATGGATGTCAGGTGGTGAATATCGGCTGATACAAGTTACCGCACCGGTTACATATCTGGGGAATTCCGAGGGGCTTTCCGGTGATTATGCCTTGGTGGTATGGGAAAATAAAACTTGCCCCATCATCGGGGGACGAGAGGAGGATGGTGTTCCCAAGATTTTTGCTGACATCGCTAACGAACGTCATGTCGATAATCATTGGTTTACTACCGCCAGTTATGAAAGCTGCACTTTTCTTAAAATTGACTTTTTTCAAAATGATGAAGTATCGAAAAAAGATATTGAAAAATTGAATGAACATCCCAAGATTAACTTATTTGGTTGGCGTTATTTACCCAATCTTGGCAAGGGAGGAGCGACTTTGAGTCAGGCGACCCTTTACCCGCAAGAAATGAAAATAAAACAAGCTTGGGTCGGTGAAGGTAGTCTCCAATGGATGATGCTGACTCCAGAGCAACATCCTTTGCAGAGTCATATTATCAAAGCTTTGGCAGATTTATCCATAGTGAAGTATGTCAGCGCTAAGATGTTAAAGTGCTCAGCCAGTCTCAATGTAGGCGATTCGAAAATTCTACCCTAAAGGAGGGTGAAATATGAGCGAATATTTTGAAAATAAAGTAGCGGTGGTCACCGGTGCAGCATCAGGTATCGGTTTGGGACTCACCGAACATTTACTCGCAAGAGGAGCAAAGGTGGTTTTCATGGGTGATGTGAAGGAAGAGAATCTCACCAAGGAATCCGAACGTTTAAACCAAAAATATCCCGAGAAGGTCATTCCTCAACTCACCGATGTCACCAAGCTTGAGCAAGTCGAGAAACTGATTCATACTGCTAAAGCCTTTGATGGACATCTTGATTTTGTGTTCAACAATGCCGGGATGGGCATGACGATTCCGACGGAAAAGGTAACTTTTGAAATCTGGAGATTTATTATAGATTTAAATTTTATGGGCGTGGTGTATGGTACCTATACAGCAATACCCATCATGCGGGCGCAAGGGTTTGGGCACATCGTTAACACTGCTTCTATTACCGGTCGGATACCGGTTCCTTATCAAGCGGTTTATGCTGCCAGTAAAAGTGCAGTAATATCCATGACCGAGAGCTTGCAGTATGAATTGGAAGTGGAGGGACTAAATTTTAGTGTTTTTTGTCCCGGTAACGTTAGGACAGCGATTTTCGGAAACTTGACACCACCTCCTGATTCAATTAGTGTTGACGAAGCGGTAGACTATATTTTTCAGGAACTCGAAAAAAAATCGATAATCATAATCTTTCCTCAACAAATGCGAGATTATGATAGACTTTATAGAGAAAACCGCCAAGAATTTGATAAGATAGTTCGAAATTTAGCTGCCGAACGCCGAGAGAACTATCGAACTAAGGGCACCTACATTTAGGTTAGGTTAAAGAGACATGGCTATAAATCGGATATTTAACATAGCAGATCTTCCCCTGGAAGTGGCGATTCTGTTGATTGCCGGTTTGATGATGCTAATTACTGGAATACTGCTTTTTCCAGTGTCGACAGGAGTGCTTCCTTATTATGAAAATGGGTTATATGGATTGCTCCTGTTCATCTTTGCATTGCAAATAGTGACCTTAGGGAAAACTCCCTTTGGTGATATGAGCCGCTCAAAACCTTTAATTGTTATTGGTGTGATTATAGCAGCAATCGGTATCGTGGTCTGTTTTATTCCTAACCTTTTAAGCCAAATACCTCGCATCCTCCTTTTTATTTGTTTTACTCCAGGAGGTTTTTTCCTTCTTCTTCAGATGTTTCTTTCTCAAGAAAAACTCCGGACTTGGGTAAAGTTTGGAGGCATTTTTAAACACCTTATTGTTGGATGCGGAGCAGTTTATGTTTTATCAATTATTATTGGACTACTCGTTTTAATACACAATTTACTCAGTATTGCTATGACCGCTGCGTTTGGTTTGATTTTTGGGATAGCTATTATTTATTTGGCTTTAGTTCTTCGGAAAATCTACCTGACTTATCCGGAAGCGGAAAACACCAACCCGGGGACAGTTGAACTTTCTACTGATAAAATGATGCTTCTGGTGACTGGTGTTTTCATGCTGCTTTTGGGAATACTATTGATACCAGTCAATTTAGGCCAACTTCCTTTTTCCGGGAGTGCCCAACTGGGGTTGCTGATGGTCATTTTTTCTATCCAAATGCTGGCGTCAGGCAGCACTCCCATTGGTTCTTTCCCTCGGAGCTGGTTGATAATCATATTTGGGCTTTTATTTGCAGCATTGGGAATTATAACCAGTATCATTCCAGGAATTCTGGTGAAACCGTTGACAATTCTTATCGGGGTATTGAATATTTTAGGTGGTTGTATAACCTTAGTGAAAACACTATTTCCTCGGCTAAAAAAACCACAAAAGTCAGGTGGTCAAGTTCCACCAATCTTACAGAAGCTATTTGTTACTCAGTTCATCATGGGTTTCTTGTCGATTCTATTCGGATCATCTATGCTGGTTTCTCATCTCCTGCCGGGGCTGGTGGTTGGTGTGGTTCTATTTGCTAATGGGTGTATTCTTTTGTATTTGATGTCAATTCTTTTAATTCTTGATAAGATGATTAAACAAAAAGCAGTGATGAGTGATGCTTCATCCTGAGCGGTGCTTTCCCGCATGAGAATCACATCCGTCACTGACAGTGACGGATGTGATTCTCATGCTTCAGAATACGAAGCCTCAGGATAAAGCATCACAATGATTCCTTCTCTCTTGATGGGAGAAGGTGAGGATGAGCGTGATGATTATTTTACTCCTCACAAGTCAACACTCATTTTTACCGTCTCCCTAAAATCGAATCTCATCCTGAATAAAAGTAGCTTGGTTTCGACCGCTTGCTTTTGAGATATAGAGAGCTTTATCAGCTTTTTGAATAAGTTCTTCCAGTGATAACTTTTTATTTCCATCCCAGATGGTAGCACCAATGCTGATGGTTACTTTCAGTTTTTGTTTGAAAACAATGATTTCTCTCTGAGAAATGGTTTTGAGGAGGCGTTGGGTTACAAATTGGGCTTTTTCCTTATTCAACTCGGGGAAGAGAATAACAAACTCTTCTCCTCCTATTCTTCCGAAAATGTCGTTCTCTCTCAATTGCGAAGAAATATTTTTCAC
>JAAYUT010000440.1 GCA_012517485.1 Candidatus Atribacter fermentans | reverse complement strand
TGAAAAGTTCTCATATTAGTTATAGAAAGACGCACTCCACCGAATTCCCCTTTGGTTTCAGGAACAAACCGGACTCCTGGTAGACCAATCCGATTCAATTCATGAGCAAAAATTTTGGAATCAATTCCTTTGCTTCCAACCCATTTAAAATAATCATCTTGTCGAATTCCCGTACCTTCGCCTAAGCCAGTAGCCGTATATAACAAAGCCGAAAGGAAGTCAGGAATCATTGGAGAAGTTGGAATCCAGCAAAGACCAGTATCGGGAAACATCATATCTCGAGTATATCCATCCATGGGGACAACAATGAGTCTCACTCCAATACGACGATTAAAATAGCGTGCTAACTCACCAACAGTCATGCCATAAACCATAGGAAGAATATCAACACCAACGAAGGTCAGAAAGCCTTCTTCAGAGACTGGTCCATCAATGGTTAGACTTCCTAAGGGGTTAGGACGATCCAAAACAACGATGGTTTTACCATTTTCTTTGGCAGACCACAGACAATAATTGAGTGTGGAAATATAGGTATAGGTACGTGCCCCGATATCCTGGATATCAAAAAGGAGGAGGTCAATGTTTTCTAACATCTTGGGAGTTGGTTTCCTCGTTGGTCCGTACAAACTGTAAACAGGAATTTTATATTGCTCGTGAAGATATGATTCAACGTATTCACCGGCTTTAGCTTTACCATCCAACCCATGTTCGGGTGTAAATAGAGCTACTAAATTAGTTTGATTATTATTAGCTAAAAGTGCTACAGTTGATTCAAATCGGCTATTTAATCCGGTTTGATTGGTAATCAATCCAATCCGTTTTCCTTTTATAAGGTCAAAATGTCTTTCAAAAAGGATTTCATTTCCTAATTTAATTTTTATTCTCTGATCAGCTATGGGAGATGATAAAATATTTAAAACAATAATAAAAATACAGACCCAAATTAAAAGTTTTAAAGTTATATTCATGTTTTTATCTTATATTTTTTTGATTGAATGCTCAAGTATACTATTGTAAGGAAAAATAATTGGTTTTTAAATTCGAGCATAGACCTTCATACCACTTTCGTGACACCAGTGAGGATGAAAATTCTATCTCAATCCGTCATTGCGAGGAGCGCCCTCTGCGACGTGGCAATCTCATTTCATACTTTTTTAAATAATGAAAAGATGAGATCCTCACGCGGGAAAGCACCGCTCAGGATGACGGGTGTGGTGTCTGATGAGATCCTCACGCCCTCGAAAAGTGAGGGCTCAGGATGACGGATAAATAGCACCCTCCCCGCCGCGAAAGCGGCACCCCTCCACGGGAGGGGAATTGTTCAACTTCTTCCCCCATTGA
The DNA here is from genome assembly GCA_012517485.1 of Candidatus Atribacter fermentans. GTDB lineage: Bacteria > Atribacterota > Atribacteria > Atribacterales > Atribacteraceae > Atribacter > Atribacter fermentans. The sequence goes on along the minus strand of JAAYUT010000440.1, from coordinate 210 downwards.
GGGGGGATTCAGGGGGGTGTGCCTTTCAATTTTTTATTGAATTCCTTTTTCATCTATTCTGGGATTTTCAGGATAGATATATTTTCTCTTGTTACATGAAAATCTTTTTGATAAAAAACTCATTAATTATATAATCGGCAATTTTTTAAAAAGATTTATAAAATTATCTATAATTAAATTTTTTTGGCAATAAATTATTTAGTCTCTATA
>JAAYUT010000439.1 GCA_012517485.1 Candidatus Atribacter fermentans | reverse complement strand
TGACGAAATAAATCAATAATTTTTTTCGGAACTCCAAAATAACGCTCAAACAATAAACCATGACCGGTTGGAAACCAAAATATTTTTTTTGGTGAAGGAATACGTTCGAAGAGCGCCCAAGTGCATTCGGGAGGAATAATGATATCCTTGCTCGCATTAAAAAAGGAGACTGGAGTATGATCAAAATAGGATATCCAATGAAGTGGATCGAGGTCTTTCCAGCGTTGAGCAAGGTCGTAAGTTGATATTTTATTTTTAAGAAGGCTATAACGGATATTCACCATAGAATCAAGCATACTTTCACGAGCAAGAATTTCTATGTTTCCACCTCCAACTACCAAAGCAATGCTTTTAAATTTTCCATATTGAGCGCACACGATACTTCCAATTAAAGCTCCCAAGCTTACCCCCCAGAAAAAAAGGGAATGACCATCAAAATTGGGATGATTTTCAATGAATTGAAGAGCAATTAATGAATCATGAATAGTTCTATAAAAGGCTTTTTCATCGCTTTCTAAATCAGAAGAGAGAATATCTTTTCCAGTTTGGGCTCGATCGCCATGATATTCCATATCTATAGCTACTGCCATAAAGCCCGATTTCCCAATCTCATTGGCAAGAAATTGGATATTTTCCTTGCTACCACGATAATAATGCAGAAAAAAAATTGCTGGATAAGGAGGCGGAGTGGTTGGTTTGACCATCAAGGCAGGGATTTGAGGGTCAATATAAAACTTGGTTAAGAGGTAATTATGACTTTGCCGGATAATGTGATGGGATTTCAGATCAATATTCATTTCCTTTCACCCAAAAGCTTTTATTGTTATTTATAGATAAATATGAATTGACAGCACAAACCTGCTCAATTATACTCTAAAAAGAGTTAGAAGTCTTAACATGGTTTTGTTTTTCTTATAAATTCAAGGAGCAAGGAGGTGAGGCATCGTTTAATAAATTTCAATAATCTTAAGAGAGTAATTATTTATGAAAATTTTAAGGAGGGTTATTTATGGAAAGAAATAAAGCACGGTTAATATTGTTTCTTACCGTTATCACAGCTTTAGTTTTCAGTCTTTTGCTCTCAGGCATTTCTAACGCTCAAGATAAAAAACTCACTTTCTATTATGTAGACCATGGAACACCTGGTAATCCATTTTGGGCAGTTTATTATAAGGGAATCGAAGATGCAACCCAATGGTTAGCTCAATATGGTGTAGAAGTGAAACACCTTTCTGCTGAAGCCGATGTAAAAAAACAGATAGATATGCTAAAAATGGCGGTAGCAGCGAAACCCGATGGAATGGTTACATCGATAATAGATCCAAAAACATTCGATCCCATTCTTCGACCAGCCATTGAAGCAGGTATGGCATTAATGGCAGCCAATGTTGAGGACCCTCGACCTCCTGAGGAAAGGATTCCCTATTTAGCCTATTATGGTGAAGATACCTGGAAATCTGGAGTTGAGTTAGGAGCAGCTTTAATTAAATATATCAAGGAAACCAACGGTTTTCAACCCAAGCATGTCCTGCTGTGTAACCCTATGGCAGGCCATTATGTTTGGGAAGCACGGCTCCAAATGTTAGGAGAGACCTTGGAAAAGGAATATGGCACCAAACAGGATAAAGTTGTAGTTGGTGAAGATCCTACCAAAGCTATGGAAATTATTCGGGCTTTTTTGGTAAAGAATCCCGATGTTGATGTCATTTGCGCACCAGTTCACTTTACCCATGCTAACGTAAGTTTGGTAAAAGAATTAGGAAAAGAAGCAGGGAAAGACATCTATCTCTGTTGTTTTGATATGATGCCAGAAACTCTCCAGGATATCAAAGAAGGAAAAGTTGTTTGCACTCATGACCAGCAACAATACTTGCAAGGTTTTCTGCCACTGATTGATCTGTATCTCTATAAAACGAAATATAATGTTCATCCCTATGGTATTGTGTCGACTGGTCCAATTATTATTGATCGAAATAATGTTGACACCGTGATTGAGGGATCAAAAGCTGGTTATCGGTAGAGTTTTAAAAAATATCCTGCCCGTTAAAAACGGGCAGGATACATCATATTTTCCGCTATAGGAGAGGAGATAGAATTATGAACATTGAGACCGCACCAGTTGCCAGTGAAACCATCCCGCTTCTCGAAATTAAAGGACTAACCAAACGCTTTGGAGGAGTCATTGCACTTAATAAGGTAGATTTCGATGTGAATTATAACGAAGTTGTTGGCCTTCTCGGTGATAATGGAGCTGGAAAATCTACTTTGGTAAAAACCATAATGGGAGTGTTTCCACCTGATCAAGGTGAAATGTTTTTCATGGGGAAAAAAATTTCTTTCCGTTCACCAGAAGAAGCCAGAGCAGCAGGTATTGAGATCGTCTATCAAGGAATGAACCTTATTGAAACGATGAATATTTGGAGGAATTTTTTTGTCGGAAAAGAAGAAGTCAAAAAAGGTAGTTTTTTAAAAATTCTTGATGTTCCGACAATGAAACAACGAACCAGTGAAAACTTAGAGAAAGTGCGGGTTAGTATGCGATCCCCTGATGAATACGTTAACATTCTATCGGGTGGTCAAAAACAATCAATTGCAATAGGTCGAGCCCTTTACTTTGGTGCTAAATTACTTATTCTCGATGAGCCCACGACGGCTTTATCAGTTCGGGAAACCGAAAAAGTACTTGATTTTATTAAATCACTCAAAAAAGAAGGCGTTTCGGTTATTTTCATTACCCATAATATTTATCATGTATTTGATGTTGCTGATCGCTTTGAGATTTTAGATCATGGTATCAAAATTGGTTCTCTCTCTCGAAAAGAGGCCGCTGCTGAAGCCTGCTCACCCGAAATCATTATGGAGATCATCAGAAAGGGAAGAAAAGATGGTTGATCGAAACCAATACAATTCAAAGAATTCAGTGAAACGGATCTTTTTACGATCAGAATTGGTGGTTGTTTTGCTTCTCCTCATTTTTTTTCTTTTATTCTCTCGTATTTCGGCTGGTTTTTTTTCTTCCAGTATGATGAATGTCATTTTTCTCACTGGCTCAGAATTGGGAATTATTGCTTTAGGAGTGACCTTATTAATTATTTCCGGAGAAATGGATCTTTCGGTTGCTTCGGTCTTTGTTTTCAGTAATTATGTGGTGTTAATCGGAAATCAATTAGGATTACCAATCAT
>JAAYUT010000438.1 GCA_012517485.1 Candidatus Atribacter fermentans | reverse complement strand
TACCATGGTTTTTGGAACATCGGAAAGAACCGCCAATCCCCCGCTCATATCACCATAAAGAGTACAATACCCGGTTGCCATCTCACTTTTATTTCCGGTCGATAATAAAAGATAGCCGTATTTATTCGAGAAAGCCATGAGGATATTTCCCCGTATCCGCGCTTGGATATTTTCTTCAGTGGTATCTTTTTTGGTTCCGTAAAAACTTTTAGAAAGGGTATTAAGGTATGAAAAATAAATCGATGAAATTGGAATGACTTCAAAAGTAATTCCGAGATTTTGACTTAATCTTTGAGAATCTTCGATGCTTCCAGCTGAAGAATAGGGTGATGGCATTGAAATACCTAAAACGTTGTTTGGTCCCACCGCTCGAGTCGCAATAACTGCTGTTAAAGCTGAATCAATGCCACCTGATAAACCAACAACAGCTTTTTTAAACCCACACTTCTTCATATAATCGTGGACGCCAAGAACTAAAGCATCAAATACCGACTCAATCGAATCCTGGAAGTGATCTTCTTTTGGAGATAACTTGTCTACTAAGTCAAAAGTCCCAACCCATTCCTGAAAACCCGGTGCCTTCCCAATAAGACTTCCTTGATTATTAAAAACTAGGCTTTTCCCATCAAATATTAAGTCATCATTTCCTCCAACTTGATTGACATAGACAAAGGGCAAATGATAACGCAATGAATGATTACGAATCAATCGATAGCGAACAACTTCTTTATCGATTTGGAAGGGAGAGGCAGAAATATTAAAAAGACAGGTCGCCCCTTTTTCAGCCATCATCTGAATGGGATCGATTTGATACCGCCGACCTTTCGGCCATAATTCTGGATCATTCCAGGCATCCTCACAAACGCTGATTCCTAAAAGTTCTCCTTTGAAAGACACCAACTCCTGTTGTTGAGAGGGATCAAAATATCGGGTTTCATCAAAAACATCGTAGGTAGGCAAAAGGGTTTTGTTTTGCTGGTGGATAATTTTCTCCTGATAAGCCAGCAGAGCGGCATTCACCAATCCTCTTCCTTGTTTTTCACTATTGGGAAGGGGTAATCCAAAAACTATGCCTGGGTGAGAAGAATTTGAAGTTAGGGCAATAATTTCTGTTTTCGCTTTTTCGACTTGTTCGATAAACCACCAACGTTCCAATAGGTCTTTTGGGGGGTATCCAACCACACACAGTTCTGGGAACACGATTAAATCGGGATTTTGAGGAATAAGCCCATAATAGAAATGCTTTATTTTTTGAACATTGCCTTCAATGTCCCCTACTTTAGGATTCATCTGAGCAATTCCAACCTTTAAGATATCCAACCCTCCCTTAAATTCCCCCTCTCGAGCTCAAGGTAAAGCTCGAGAGGGGGATAATTCGTTCATTCCCTTAAACCCAGCCTCTTAATTTCATCGCTTCTACGACTCTCTCAACGGCCACGATGTAAGCCGCTTGACGCATGTTGATAGAATATTTTTTGGAAGTAAGATGAACCGCATGATAAGCATTGGTCATCTTCTTGTTTAAACAATCGTAAACTCGGCTTTCATCCCAGTAATACATATAGAAATTTTGAACCATTTCCAGGTAGGAAACTGTTACTCCACCAGCATTGCAGAGAAAATCTGGAATAATATGAATTCCGTTTTCGAATAAAATATCATCAGCCTCAGGAGTTGTTGGCCCATTTGCCAGTTCGGCTACAATTCGAGCTTTGATAATTCCCGCATTCTTATCAGTGATTACATTTTCAAGTGCAGCTGGTATAAGGATATCGACATTTAAGGAGAGAATTTCTTCATTGGAAATGGTATCACATTGAGGAAAGCCATTGACCGAACACGTTTTTTCTTTAAATTCTAAAACTGCCTCGGGAACCAAACCTTCAGAATTATAAATCCCACCCTGACTATCGCTGAGCGCGACTACCTTTGAACCGAACATTTCTTTGACTAATTTTGCGGCGTAAAAACCTGCATTTCCATACCCCTGGATGGCAACTGTCGCCTTGCTGAGGTCAATGCCACATACTTCAGCAGCTTCTCGTAGGGCGTACATACCACCTCGAGCGGTAGCATCGCCTCTCCCCACTGTTCCCCCAACTGCCAGTGGTTTTCCAGTGATGACCCCAAATTGGTTTTTCCCAGAGCATTTGGAATATTCATCCATCATCCAGGCCATAATCTGGGGATTGGTATACACATCCGGCGCTGGAATGTCTTTATCCGGTCCGATAAACGGCCATATCGCCTGTATATATCCTCGGCTTAACCTTTCTAATTCGCCGGTTGACATACTTTTTGGATCACAAATGACGCCACCCTTTCCTCCACCCAAAGGAATATCAACGACTGCACATTTCCAAGTCATCCAAGCGGACAAGGCTCGAACGGTATCAATGGTTTCTAAGGGGTGAAACCGAATTCCACCTTTGGTCGGTCCCTTAGCATCGTTATATTGAACTCGAAACCCTTGAAATACTTTCAGAGAGCCGTCATCCATACGTACTGGAATAGAAACATGTATTTCGCGCTTCGGTACTCTGAGAATAGCATGAACTGCAGGATCAAGGTGAATAATTTCAGCACACTTATCAAGTTGAGACTGTGCTATTGCAAAGGGGTTAGTGGTAGACACGAAACATTCCTCCTCATTGAGACAAGAAAATATTAGATCGAGAAAATGCATCTCTCCATCGAGAACAACATCCCTCGTCATTGAGGTCGTTGTCATTTTCTCCTCGTCGTTGAGGAAGAAGGTGAACGTTCACCTTTTAAAAATGACATAAAAATTTTGAGTAATTTAATTTACCACAGGATTAAAAAATTAAAAAGAGGGAAAAGGCTATTTTTAAAAAATTTTTGAAATATCTAACAGAATCAGTTGAAAAAGCAGTCTTTATTTTTTATGTTGATGACGATGATGAAGGTCAGGGAGATGCTGGTGATCGTGCACTATTTCTTTATGATCATGAAGATGGGAATGAACAAAATCCTTTTTCTGAAAAGATTCCGAATGAAAATGATTATGGTGACCATCCTGATGAGAATGGCTATGGTCATGAGAAAAGGCTTGGTGAAGATGCTGGTGGGAATGAGTTTCAGTAAGAAGAACCAAAGTGGCCATCAGTATGAGTGGGAAAGAAAGGTAAAAAACTTGTTGAGGTCGTTCTCCTAAAATGAAAAAAGAAAGAAATGAACCTGCAAATGGGGCAATACTATACAGCGCCGTCGTTCGAGATGAACCAAGACTGCGGAGGGAGAGAATAAAAAAAACAATACTTAAACCGTAGGATACAAGACCGATAACCATCGCTGTTAAAATCATCTGGAAGCTGGGCAATGGCATATTAAGGGAAACGGCGAGAAAAAGAGAAAAACTTCCGGCACTACACCCCTTGATGATAACTAACAAAAGAGGGTCGCGAGCGCTTAAATTTCTGGTTAGGTTATTATCCAATCCCCACAAAAAACAGGCGGTTATCACTCCTAAAGCCCCAATTGAGAATCCCCATGCTTGATTTTGCTGCAGAGACAAAAGTATGGTTGCCAAAGTTATCATGGCAAGGGCTAACCATACCCTCTTTCCTATATATTCTTTGAACCACATTCCTGCTAGCAAGGTCGTGGCGATGCCTTCAAAACTAAGCAAAAGCGAGGCTGTTGATGCTGGTGTTATCTGAATGCTATAGAGAAGAATGAATGGGGCTACCATTCCTCCAGTTATGATTGCTGTAATAAGTTGAGGAATTTCCCCACTTTGTAATTGAGCTTCAGTTCGAGTATAAAGGCTTTTTTCTTTTATCAATCGATAGCTGAGCATCCCT
>JAAYUT010000437.1 GCA_012517485.1 Candidatus Atribacter fermentans | reverse complement strand
GTCAGCATGGCCAGGGCAGTCGATGTGGGCATAGTGCCGTTTTTCGGTCTGGTATTCCACATGAGCGATGGCGATGGTGATGCCTCGTTCTCGTTCTTCTGGAGCTTTGTCAATCTGGTCAAAAGGAACATAGCTTGCCCACCCGACTTTGGAGAGGGTCTCGGTGATGGCAGCGGTGAGCGTCGTTTTCCCGTGATCAACGTGACCAATGGTTCCAACGTTGACATGGGGTTTGGTTCGTTCAAACTTTTGTTTCGCCATAGGTATCCTCCTCTTTCTTACCTCAATTTATCAATAATTTCTTTCATTATGTTCTCAGGAACATCTTCATAATGGGAAAACTGCATGGTATAAGTTGCCCTCCCCTGGGTAACCGAACGAAGGGCTGTGGCATAACCAAAAAGCGAGGCTAAAGGAGCCTGGGCATTGATCACCTGTAATTCTCCTTTGCTTTCGATGCCTTCAATTTTCCCTCTTCTCGCACTCATATCTCCAATCACATCACCCAAATAATCTTTGGGAGTGATGATTTGCACTTTCATAACTGGCTCCAATAGTATCGGTTGAGCTTTTTTTATGGCATCCCTCAGCGCAAGAGATCCGGCAATCTTAAAAGCAATATCGGAAGAGTCTACTGGGTGGTAAGAACCGTCAATCAAACGAACGCGAATGTTCATGACTGGGTAGCCAGCAATAACACCATTATCCAGTGATTCTTTTACTCCAGCTTGGACTGAAGGAATATATTCTCTTGGTATTGAACCGCCAACAATTTTATCTTCAAAAATAAAATTATCGTGACAAGGCTCGATTTCTAAAACAACATGACCGTACTGTCCTCTTCCACCAGTTTGACGAACGTAACGCCCCTCTCCCCGGCCGCTTTTCCGGATTGTTTCTCGGTAGGCAACCTGTGGACGACCGACATTCGCTTCGACTTTAAACTCCCGTAAAAGCCGATCGACGATAATTTCAAGATGTAATTCTCCCATTCCTGATATTAAAGTTTGACCAGTTTCCTCATCGGTTTTTACCTTAAAAGTTGGATCTTCTTCAGCCAATTTTGATAAGGCTAAACCAAGTTTTTCTTGATCCGCACGAGTTTTGGGCTCTATCGCAACCTCAATCACTGGCTCAGGAAATATTAAGGTTTCTAAAACAATAGGATAACGCTCCTCACAGAGGGTGTCACCGGTGGTTGCATTTCGCAATCCAACGATACCACATAAGTCTCCAGCTTTCACCGACTGAACATCTTCCCGTCGATTCGCATGAATGATCAAGATTCGACTTACTCGTTCCTTCACTCCTTTGTTACTGTTGTATACATAAGAACCACTTTGGAGTTGGCCAGAATAGACTCGGAAAAAAGAAATTTTCCCAGCATGGGGATCCATATTTATCTTAAAAACTAATCCGGAAAAAGGTTCTTTCTTCATAGGGAGACGTTTTTCGATTTCATTGGTTTTTGGATTTTTTCCTTCAACTGGAGGAAGATCAAGTGGAGAAGGAAGATACCAAACTACCGCATCTAACAAAGGTTGAATACATTTATTGCGAAGAGCCGAACCCCCCAATACAGGTATAAATTTCCCAGTGGTTGTCCCCTTGCGAATCGCCTGACGGATTTCTTGAGGATCGATCTTGCTTCCGTCGAGATATTTTTGCATGATGTTCTCATCAATCTCTGACAATGCTTCAAGGAGCTTATCCCGATAGATGAGAGCTTCTTGCTGGCAAAAAGTGGGAACATCTCCTTGATCAAATTCCATCCCATCTATATCTTTTCCATAAATTAAGGCTTTCATTTCGATTAGATCAACAACACCGATAAAACCGTTTTCTCTCCCTATGGGAATTTGAACTGGATGTGCATTGGCATTCAATTTTTTCCGGATAGCATTGACCACCGCGAAAAAATCAGCTCCAACCCGATCTAATTTATTGACAAAGGCAATCCGTGGAACTCGATAATGATCGGCCTGATGCCAAACCGTTTCTGATTGAGGCTCTACACCACCCACTCCACAAAACACCGCAACTGCCCCATCTAACACTCGAAGGCTTCTCTCTACTTCAACGGTAAAGTCCACGTGGCCTGGCGTATCAATAATATTTATACGAGCATTATTCCAGAAACACGTCGTCACCGCTGAACTAATCGTGATTCCTCTTTCTTGTTCCTGGGGAAGAAAATCCATTGTTGCCATACCCTCATGGACTTCTCCCATACGATGAATTTTTCGAGTGAAAAATAGAATACGCTCAGTAACTGTTGTTTTTCCGGCATCAATGTGAGCCATAATTCCAATATTTCGAACTTTTTCGATATTAAAT
>JAAYUT010000436.1 GCA_012517485.1 Candidatus Atribacter fermentans | reverse complement strand
TGAGAATTCCTCCTGGATACTGGTCCAAACCGGCAATGGTAGTATTTTTAATGACGCTTAAGTTGAGGGCTAAACCGGTTTTATGGCGGTCCTCAGTGATCAAACCAATACCAGCCCGTATAGAATCCTGCGGTGAGCGAACGTTAACCTGCTTTCCATACAACAATACTTCTCCACCAGCTTTACGATCTATTCCAAATAGAGCCCGAACTAACTCAGTACGACCTGACCCAACTAAACCAGCAATGCCCAATATTTCACCTTTCCTGAGATTAAAGTGAACTGCTGGTGAATGACGATGAAGTTGTAAATTTTTAACCTCGAGCACCACTTCCCCAATAGTATTTTTATCCTTTTTATAAAACGTTTCTACTGAACGACCTACCATTTCTCGAGTGAGGAGGTTCAAATCAAAATTCTTATCCGGATTCTCATGAGTGACGACCACCTGGCCATCTTTAAAAACTGTAATCCGGTCAGCAATTTCTGAAATCTCCTCCAGCCGATGAGAAATATAAATGACACTGATCCCTCGCTGACTGATATCTTTCACCAAATTCAATACCACTTGAACATCATTAATGTTAAACATTGCAGTAGGTTCATCCATGATTAATACTCGAGGCTCATAGGCAAGCGATTTCACAATTTTTACAAATTGTTGTTCAGAAGGACTTAGCTTTTCAACAGGAGCTTGCGGGTCGAGATGAATTTTCAAGGAGTTAATGATTTTTTGAGTTGCTTCAATGGTCTCTTGGTAACGAATCAAACCAAAGCGACTCGCTTTTTCTCTCCCAACAAAAACATTTTCTGCAACAGTCATTTGGGGTACAATGATATTCTCCTGATAGATAACCTGAATTCCTAGGGTTTGAGAAAGATAGGGAGTGAGATATTTATAAGATTTACCATGAACAATAAGTTCTCCACTATCAGGTCGTAAACTACCAGTGAGAATTTTGATAAAAGTTGACTTTCCAGCACCATTTTCTCCAACAATACAATGGATCTCACCTTGACGGAGATCAAACGAAACATCAGAAAGAGCTTTCACTCCTGGGAAGGTTTTTGTAATATGATGGGCTTCGATAATGTTGTTATTGTCTTTAATCTCTGCATCTCTCATGACTCATTTCCTTTTTCAAAAAGTCTCTAATGAAAAAAATGTCCTTCCTCTAATGAGGAAGGACATCAAAAAAATCTCACCAATAAATTATTCAATACCACCAATATAACTTAAAGCTCGTTCATAGTTTTCATCGGTAATTTCCCAGGAAATAGCTTCGTTTAAATTTTCCTTAGAAATTGGAATAATTGGAAGTGGTATGAATTTTTCTGGTTGTTTTCCTTTGGTTACAAATTCATAGAGGTTCTTGAAAGTAATTAAACCTTGCAGTGAGACTGGGGCACTCATCGTCGCATCTAACTCACCCTTCTCAATCATTTCCAAGCCATGTGGTCCTCCACCAGTCGCCACGACTTTAACTTTCCCAAATAAACCGGCATCTTTTAAAGCATTGATTACCCCTGTTGCCATTTGTTCATTATTCGCAAAAATAACATCGAACTCAAGGCCGGATTGTATGGCATTTTGGGTAACATTCATTGCTTTCTCCGCACCCCAATCGGTTGGTTGGGTTGAAACTAACTCAACCTTTCCAAATTCTTCGAGTGCCTTATGAAGCCCTTGCTCATAAAGTTCAGTAATACCCATGCCTGGTGCTCCCATTACGTAAAACAGTTTACTCCCTGGATACGCTTCATTGATATATTTTCCAGCCGCATAACCAATATCATCATATTGACAGGCCACACAGGAAATGTAGTTGGGGGTATTTTCGGCAGGGAGTGAGTTTTCAAAGGTAATCGGTATTCCGGCAGCGTTTGCCATTTCAGCCATGGTTACATCCAATTCAGGAGTCATGGTGAAAACCGATATTCCATCAACTTTTTTAGTAATGAGGTCTTCCATTGAAGAAACAGCTTTCTCCAGATTTCCTTCTGGATCGAGCACAATGGTTTCAACACCTTTTTGCTTTGCTGCGTATTCAAAAGCTAAAATTGAATAATTATTCCAAATATCTTTTCTACTAAAGGCAATATAACCGAAGGTTAGTTTTTCATTCTCTTCGGCAAAGGCAACACCAAGGAGAAGAAGTGATAAAATTGAAATGAATAAAAAAATACCCAATCCCTTTACTACAGGTTTTCTCATGATATCATACCTCCTAATAATATTGTTATTAAATAATATTATACCTTTAATTGTTTTAGCTGTCTAAAATTTTCAACCATGGATACGATTAGAGCATCTCTGCACCTACAATTAATTTAACAATTTCATCGGGAGTGGTTTGGTTTTTTATTCTTTCACCAACTTTAATCCCTCCTCGTAAAACGACAATGCGATCGGCAACATTAAACACATGACGCATATTATGACTAATAACAATTACCGAACACCCTTTCTCCTTTAGTTTCAGAACCAAATCTAATACTTTTCTTGATTCCTTAACTCCTAAAGCAGCGGT
>JAAYUT010000061.1 GCA_012517485.1 Candidatus Atribacter fermentans | reverse complement strand
TTAGCTGAAAACCAAAATCAAATCACCATGATTCCAGTCACTAAAATGAAAATCGCCATGCTCCAATTAAGGCTTCCAATGAGTCTTCCATAAAATGGAAATATTTTTCTTAATGTTTATATAGGAAAATGATATAATATTCCGATTTCAAAAACATAGTGTAAATATTTCGCATTTTGCAAGATAAAGTCAATACCTCATGAGGAGTTTGAGAATTTTATGGTTTATTTCTTCTTGATTCTGACAATGATTTTTTTAATCCTTTTTATCATAGGGTTAATCAACCCATCTTTGGTTATTTTTCATTTCAAGAAAAGAAGATTCTTAGTTATATTGATTTATGGAACCCTAGCTCTGGTATCGTTCATTGTATTAATTATCACCTCTCCTCCCCCATCACCAACTTTATCTTCTAATAAAGAATTTTCTTCCGTTGCAAATGAGCTATCTGATCAAAATATAGCTGAAGATCTTATTGAACAAAAACCCAATCAATCTTCAACTATTGACTGGTTAAAGGAATCGGAAAAATATTTCTCCATTCAGGAAACTGAGCCTCAGCAATATGTATCACTCTCAATTTCTTTAGTCACACGTTTTGACCAAGTTATTGAAATCATTGGAGAAACTGATCTACCAAATGGTTCAATTTTAGAAATTCTATTTCGTCAGCTCAGTACACCAAAGAATCCTAACCAATTTGATTTACAAACCTATACCCTCGTCCGAAATAAGGAGTATCAGGTAACCTTGCGTGCTCCAGAGAATTTGCAATTCTCTCAAGGTCCTTTTCAGATCCGAGTTTTCTTTTCCCCAGAAAATCAAATACCGGCCATTCAAAATTTAGTTGGAAAAGGCGGGGAAAAAATTAAGGGTAAAAAGAGTCGAGTTGAGAATCAAACCAGAATTCTTGAAGAAATCAAAGAAGTGAGTTTTGAATTTGAAATTAAACCATCATCTTCTTGATAGGGATTAATCAGGTTTATATCAATTTCCAAGAATTTTCATCCTCAATTCATCAAGTGAATAATCAGCCTTTATTTTTTAAAAGGAATGTTCTATCTATGGTCCATAAATCCGGTGAACTGGTTGATACTGCCATTGCTCCTGATTGTAAAATTGCCTTGACTTCCCGATTGTTGCGTATAAAACCTCCACAAATAATTGGTGGAAGGTTTCGAGCTGGAATTTGTTTTCGGATAAAGGGGAATATAATACCAGGTAAGATTTCAATTGCATCGGGAGATAATTGAGAGGCGACTTTCAAACCGGTGTTCAAGCTTTCGCTATCTAAAAGGAAAATCCGAAATATTGTCATAAAACCTTGTTTTTTTGCAAAAGATATAGTCCGAGATCGAGTCGATATGATTCCATTAATTTTTTGGATATGGTTTTTTAAAAAGATTAAACCATCGCTATCAGGTGAAAGGCCAGAAAATAAATCGAGATGCAAAAAAAAGGCGGAAAAATACTTTTCTATTTTTTCTAAATTTTCATGAATAGTATTTAAATTCCCGTCGAGTAGAAAGCAAGGCCCACCCCATCGAATAGGAGATAAATCAATAGTTTTTTGACCTTCAAAACGAAGAGCTGGAATGACTGGATAGGCTTGTAGGAGAGTAACAAAATTCATGGAATTTTCCTCAATGATCTGTTTTTCAACAAGTTGACTTGTAATTTATCATACAATAATTTCAAAGAAATTTCCTTATCTTTTTGTCAAAACTTTAAAGCTCTTCGACCTGGAGTAAATTAGTGAAACCAGATTTTTGCAAAGGAACACCTGCTGTAATAACAATTTTATCACCCTTTTTCCCAAAACCAGAATCAAGGGTCAGTTTTTTCATTTCTTCGATCAATTCTATTGGCTCAGTACACAAATTCATAGAAAAAGGTATCACCCCAAAGGAGAGCTTAAGCTGGCGGAGAATTTGATACTTTGGTGAAAAAGCGAGTATTGGAATATTTGGTCGAAATCGGGAAATCCTTCGAGCAGTACTTCCTGAATAGGTTGATGTCACAATTACTGGAAGTTTAAGATTTCGGGCTATTTCCCAGGCTCCAAAAGAAATAGCACTTGATAAATCAGTATTATTTGTCATGATTTTTTGGACATCTGGAACAAAATCAGCGTGATTTTCGGTAAATTGAGCAATTTTATTCGCCGTTTGTACTGATTCCATAGGAAAGCCACCCATTGCTGTCTCACCTGATAACATAATGGCATCGGTTCCATCATATATTGCTCCAGCAACGTCACTCACTTCTGCTCGAGTGGGTATGGGATTTCTTATCATACTATCCAATAATTGGGTTGCTACAATCACTGGCTTGCACTTACAACGGGATTCAAAAATTATTTTTTTCTGCCAAAATGGAACCGATTCAACCGGGATTTCAACTCCGAGGTCTCCTCTGGCTATCATGATTCCATCGGATGCTTCAATGATTTCTTCGATCTCATTCAAAGCTTGCGGTTTCTCAATTTTGGCAATTACGGAAAAAGACTTTGGAAAACTGGCAATTTTATTTCGTAAGGCGACAATATCCTTGACGCCTCGAACAAAGGAAAGAGCGAGAAAATCCAAATCCCAATCTTTAATCGCTTCCAAAATTTGAAGATCTCGAACCGTTAATGAAGGAAAACTGTCGGGAAGATAAGGAATGTTGATTCCTTTGCGAGAAGAAATGACTCCCCCCTTTTCTACTTTACTTAAAATAGTATGATTTTCATTGGAAATTACCCTTAAACGAACTAAACCGTCATTGATAAAAAAAATATCGCCTGGTTTTAGAAGAGCAAATAATTCAACATTATCAACAGTCATTATCGGCAAAGAACCAGGATGAGTTGAAAGTATAATATAAATGATGGCTTCATCAGGAAGTTCTATTTCCCCTCCTTGTATTTCTCCTATTCTCAGTTTCGGACCAGGAAGATCGCCAATTACTGCATGAAATTCTTGTTTTTCAAAATCGTATTTTCGAATGGTTTGCAGAGCGGAATAATGTTCATCAAGACTACCATGAGAGAAATTTAAACGGAACACATCAACTCCTTCTTGAATTAATTTTACAATTTTTTCTGGATTTGCAACGCTAGGTCCTATGGTGGCTATTATTTTTGTTTTTCTTGGTTGGTTTTTGATAGAGGTTGTAGTGTTCATCGCTTTTTTTCCCTCCTATAGCAGACAAAAATATGAGAATGAGAAGGATAAAGACTATCCAAATGAAATATCGAAAGAAGATCGATTGAGGATAATCTCGAGCAAGTTTTAAAAAGAGGATAGGCACAATGATCACTATCGAAATCATCGTTATAATCATCCTCATTCGAAGTTCTCCCTTTTGCCTCTTTCTTTTTTTTTGAGGAATTTCAAGGAAGTTATTTATATTTTATCCCTTTTCAATTCGATAAGACGATTTTCTTCTTCTATTAAATTGCGTCAAATGAGTATACCCAACTTTGTTGACTAAATCTAAGGCTGTTTTAAATTCTTTCCCCACCTCATTTGGATGATGGGCATCGGAACCAAGACATATTGGTATTTGAGCTTGAAAGCATTTTTTTAAAATGTTTTCTGAAGGGTAAGCCTCACCAATCGGTTTTCGATATCCAGCAGTATTTACTTCAATAGCCATATCAGCTTTTTTACACATCTCAATCGCTTGATCTTCTTCCTCAATAGTCGTAGTCGGTCGGAAACGAAACTTTTTCGGTAAATCAAAATGAGCAATAATATCGTAACAACCAGTTCCTATACCTTGCATCAAAATTTTATAGTATGAACGATAGATTTCATTAATATCTCGGTTTTCATAACAATGAATATATTTAGGGTGATCAAAAGCCCAATCCCCTAAAAAATGAACTGACAAGAGAAGGTAATCCCATTCATAAAAATCAACTACCGACAAAGCTTCTTTCTCTTTTCCCGGGATATAATCAACTTCTAATCCAGTTTTTATAGCAATTGAATCTTTATATTTCGTCTTGAGCGATTCGATTTCTTCTATATAGATATCTAATTCTTCATCAGGTATCGCACAATGACGTGATCTTTTTTCTTTAGGAAGAAAATATTGTGGACAGTGACCCGAAAATCCAATTTCGGTTAAACCAATATGCAAAGCAGTCTCAATATATTCCTCATAATTACCCTGCGCATCACCACAGCGATGAGTATGAATATGGTAATCACATAGCATATCGATATCTCCTTGTCCAAGATTCGGTAGTTATTTTTCAAATTTATTTGATAAAAAAAGAAGGGGCAATGCCCCTTCTTTTTTTATCAAATAAATAAAATATTCCTATTAAATTATTTTACAACTTCTTTTAAGACTTTACCAGGACGGAAAAACGGTACCTTTGTGGAAGGGATTTGGATCTCTTTCCCAGTTTGTGGATTTCTGCCCCTCCGCCCAGCTCTGGTTTTCACCCCAAAAGTTCCAAAACCAACGAGTTGGATTTTCCCTCCTTTTTTTAATTCCTTTTGAATGGAATCAAATAAATTATCAACTATCATTGCCATATCTTTTTTAGAAATCTTATCTTTCCTATTTTTGTTAATATTTTCTGATAATACATTTACTAATTCTTGTTTGTTCATCCCTCCACTTACCTCCTTTTAAATTTTATCCTGATTTCCCCTATCCAGGAAGAACTATGAACCTTATTGCAGTTTTCTCATTATCATCAATTTTCACATCAACAAAGGCTGGAATACAAACCAGATCTACACCACTTGGCGCAAGATAGCCCCTTGCAATAGCTATTGCCTTTACCGCCTGATTCACCGCTCCTGCTCCAACAGCTTGCATCTCCGCTTTCCCATGTTCCCTTATTACACCTGCCAGAGCCCCGGCTAATGCTGCTGGTCTTGTCTTGGAAGAGATCTTGAGAAGTTCCATAAGCCTACCTCCTTAGTCCGCATTGAACTGCTATTTTTGGGGATCCGTTTCCCTGAGATCCTGGGGAAACCAACATTCCCCCTCCTTTTACCTCATTTTCCCGAAAAATTCAAGTACTGTATACATTTTTTTCAATATTTACTTGTTTATCCCCCTTTCTCAATAATTATTCGTATTTTCAATATTTCTTTGAATTATATTTTGAACAAGATTTTTTTCATTCTGATAAAAAAGGAAGTTTGGGGTTTCTTTCAGCTCTACCCAACGTATTTCTTCAATTTCTTTTGTATCAAAATTACTTTCGTAATCTTCCGGTATCATCAGAAAATAACGAACCTTTTCTAAAAAGTTCTGGCCATTTCTTTGGTATTGAAACTGTATTTCTCCGACATTTTTTTCAATTCTACAACCATAACCAGTTTCTTCTCGGACCTCACGAATTGCAGTTTCGTGATCTGATTCATCGTTTTCCTGATGGCCCTTGGGAAGCGTCCAAAAGGGGGAATTCTTTTTCCTAATGAGGAGTATATATTGGTTTTGCCCTTCAAGTTTCCTTACTATCCCGCCACAGGCTTGAACATAATTTATGGTCACCTTTTGACGATCTCCTTGACAGTTTGGATTGGGCATTTTCAATCCAAAATTCTTTTTTTGATCTTTTTCATTATTTTTACACGAAAAGTTGATTTTTGCAAATCATCAAGCTATTTTTTCATATATTTTGATTATATAATAAAGATAAATAAATATTTTGGCAAGTCACATCTAAAAAATAATATTTCCTTAATGAGAAACAAACCGATTTCTCTTGTAAAATTATTTAATCAGAGTCACCAACATTTTCCCTGCTCTCGAAAACACAATCACCTTTTTTTATTTTTCCAGAAATAATCTAAATAAAAAATGGTGAATCCTTCAATTGTTTGAAGGTATAAAATCTTGTTCTGGCTTTACTAATGGACCGAATGAAAAGAGAACAACAGATCCTTTCCAATGCAACCGAATTCATTGTTTTGTCATAAATATAAATTACCGGGGTGAATTATTTCTTTTTCAATTTTCTTATTTATAATCCAAGAGCTCGAAGGGAAAAGGTTATTTTATTTATGATTTTTCTTTAAAACAAGTGCCCCTTGTTCTACGCCCAATTCCCGAGAAACTGCCTTACATTTTGCTTTTAGAAGAAAATACAGACTTTCGGGCCGATCGCTCAAAGTTTCAAAATTTCCTTGACCTTTGGATAAAATACAATCGGCTTTTCTCCAAACCTCGCGAACTTCCTGAGGGGCACGTTCAATATCGATACCAATTTCTCCCTGACCAGTTGTTAGAATGGTTGCAATCTTATCAATTCCAGCTTCAATAGCATCTTCCCTTAGAGCATCGTTGGAAATCGGTTTTTCCTTAACAATAAAATAGAATTGTTTTCCTTGATTGATTTCTTCTAAAAAAACCCGGTCAAAAACAACTTCACCAGCATTATCACCGATATAGAGAAGAATTTTTGACGAATGAAGATCGGTTTGAAAATCCTCCCAATCATAAATTCCCCAAGGTGAGTGCTCAATTTGATAAAGAATTTCGTTAACCTCAACTTCTTTATAAACACCTAAATCAATAATATTGCCAGCAATAGCAATCCGTAAGGCTGTTTCTAAACGATTGTTGCTTTTTTCTACATATTCTTTTAATTGTGGATAAAGCTCCAAGGCCATTCGATTATAATATCTTTTTTCTTCGTAAAAGATATCTTGAATACCAACCATTTCTTGAGTAATACGGTGAGCAACTGTGGTCATAAAAGCTGGTGTCCAGTTTAAATCAGCTTGAGAATATTCTTTACAAACTCTTTGCAAAACTTGCCATGTAAATTTTTTGTCTTTTCCTGCATTCTCCACTGCTTCTAAGGCTTGTCGAATATTACAACTAAAACATTCAGGTTGAGCTTTCATTAAGATCCTCCATTATCAATCCGTTCCGATGCTAATTCACGAAAAAACTTCTTAAGTTGTTGTTCATCTCCAAGGACATAAATAATATCATTTTTACTAAATACTTCACTGGCAGCCGGAGAAACTATGTATTCATCTTCTCTTTTGATGGCTAAAATCGTAACTCCAAAACGATTTCTTAATTGTGATTTACTTAAGGTGGTGTTTGCCAAAACTGAAGGGAGTTTTGATTCAACAATATTATAACCTGGAAAAAGCTCTTCAGTTCGAATTGCATTCTGAAATGATAAAGTTTTAGCAACTTTTATAGCCATATCTTTTTCAGGAAAAATGACTCGATCTGCTCCGACCTTGCTCAGAATTTTTCCGTGATTTTCATTTATTGCTCGAGCGATGATAAATGGTACTCCCATATCTTTTAAGGCTAAAGTAGTTAAAACGCTTGATTGGATATCATTTCCAATACTAACTATAGCAACATCGAAATTCCTAATCCCTAATGCCTCTAAAACCTTTTCATCAGTGGTATCAGCTTGAACAACCTCGCTTACTTTGCTTGCCAGATCTCTCACTGGCGCCTCATCAATATCGACCGCTAAAACCATAAAACCTTGTTGATAGAGTGCTAAGGCTATGTTTTTCCCAAATATCCCCAAACCAAATACTGCAAATTGTCGCATTTACTCATCATCACCATTTTATAATATTACTTTTAAAAACATTTTCTTGTATCTTACGATTTTAATATCATTCGAGTTTTTTGATCAAGTTTCTTTAGAAAACTGTCTCTTTTTACTACAAATCGTTCTAATTTCCCCTCACCAATTTTCTCGATTTCATCAAAGGCTTCGGCTTCGAAAACTAATCGGTTTCTATAAATTTCAACTAAGGTTGCTCGAGCGGTGACTTTCATTCCCGGTGGTGTCGCTGCAATATGGGAAATACTGATCCTCGTCCCAACGCTTTCATACCCATCGGATAAATGATTCTTGACTGCATAATATGCAGCATTATCCATGAGCGATACCAGCATTGGAGTGGCAAATGCTGGGACCATTTCTTTTTCAAATTTATCAGCGGTATTTTCTTTGCCAACAATGGCTGTAGCAACCCCGGTTAAGCCAACTCGAAGGGTATTACTCTTCATTTTGTATTAATCCTCCCTTCCTGGTCCGAAGGAATATCTGATAATAATTGTGCAGCAGCAGTTTGTTGATTGGTATCTTTTCCTAATGGGATTTCAGAATTTTCTTTCCCATTCATATCTAAGATAGCATCAATTTCTTCTCTTTCTAAAACTTCTTTTTCCAATAGAACTGCAGCAAGTTTATCTAATTTATCGTGATTATCCATAATCAATGTTCGAGCCTGTTCATAAGCGCTGTCTATAATGCTTCTTACTTCTTTATCGATAGTAAAGGCAACTTCTTCACTATAATTACGGTCTTCGGCAATATCTTTTCCTAAAAACACTTCCTTATGTCGACGCCCTAAAGTTAAAGGTCCCAGGGTATCACTCATACCGTATTCACAAACCATCTCTCGAGCTATTTCTGTGGCTTTTTGTAAATCATCATGAGCACCAGTGGTTACATCCTCAAAAACGATTTCCTCGGTCACTCGCCCACCCAATAAAACAGCTAAACGAGTCAATAATTCTTGTTTGCTGATAAGATATCGATCTTCAGTAGGGAGTTGTAAAGTGTACCCCAGAGCTGCACCACCACGAGGAATTATTGATATTTTATGCACGGGATCAGTATTTGGAAGTAGTTTCGCTACTAAAGCATGTCCAGCTTCATGATAAGCCACAACTCTTTTTTCCTTTTCACTGATAATGACATTTTTCCTTTCTGGTCCGGCAATGACTTTATCAATGGATTCTTCCATATCCGACATTTCAATAACATCTTTTCCTTTTCGGGCTGCGAGTAATGCTGCCTCATTCATCATATTAGCAAGGTCAGCTCCCACGAATCCCGGAGTTCTTCGCGCCAAAATTTTGAGATCGATATCCTTTCCTAATGGTTTTCCTTTGGAATGCACCTTGAGGATCGCTTCTCTTCCAGAAACATCGGGCCTTGGGACAGCAATCCTCCTGTCGAAACGACCTGGTCTAAGGAGAGCTGGGTCGAGAATATCAGGTCGGTTGGTAGCAGCAATCAATATGACACCCTGGTTTGGATCAAACCCGTCCATTTCAACCAAAAGCTGATTCAATGTTTGTTCTCTTTCATCATGTCCTCCTCCTAAACCAGCACCCCGATGTCGTCCTACCGCATCCAATTCGTCAACAAAAACGATACAAGGAGCATTCCGTTTGGCATTTCCAAACAAATCACGTACCCGGGCTGCTCCTACACCTACAAACATTTCCACAAAATCAGAACCACTAATACTAAAAAAAGGAACCCCAGCTTCACCAGCTACTGCCTTTGCTAAAAGAGTTTTTCCTGTACCTGGTGGTCCGTATAATAGCACACCACGGGGTATTCGAGCTCCTAATTTCTGAAATTTTCTTGGATTTTTTAGGAAATCAACCACTTCCCTGAGTTCTTCTTTTACTTCTTCAATTCCTGCAACATCGTCAAAGGTAACTTTCACTTTTTCGGCATCTACCATTCGAGCATGGCTCTTAGAAAATGATGTGACTTTACTTCCACCACCTTGGAATTGTTGTAATAAAAAAATCCAAACTATGATCAGTAAAGCTGTTGGCAACAGTGACCCAAGTATCCTTGACCACCACGATGGTTCTGTGGGCGGCTTGGCATCAATATTCACATTTTGATTCCGTAAGATTTCAATCAATTGAGGGTCTTCAGGGGCATAAGTCGTAAAGTTCGTCCCATTTTTAAGACGACCTAATATATTTTTATCTATAATAGTGACGCTTTCAACCTCATTGCCCTTAACCAAATTAATAAATTCGGTATAGGTAAAAGCTTGGGGCGGTATTTCCTGTTGCATGAAGGAGGTTATTAATGAAACTACAATGATAAGAAACAAGAGATAAAATCCCATGTTTCTGTAAAATTTCCCGCCAGGGGTATTATTCAGTTTCACTTATTTATTCATCCTCCTCTGAATATTCCGATAAAGAAACATAATCATTATTCTCCTTTTACTATTTTCTTAAAATTTTTTCAAGAAATTTGATCTATCATGAAAATACAATTTCAACTCTATTCCCGTTATATTGACTTCTCCCAATGGACAAAGGGAATTGAAAGGGATTCGATTTTTCCAGTTTTTTAAATCTCCCTTCGTCCCCCATTGTTAAAGGGAGGAGTATTATTCTTGAGTAAGTATTTTCATCCAAATCTCATGCCATAAATAGAGCAGAAATACTTACCCTCAAAAAAAATGAATTTAAAATAATTGTAGCACATCAAACCATTTGATAATATTTTGGCTTTAAGACGAAAATAAAAGGATAATTCCGATATTTTTCAGCATAATCCAAACCATACCCAACCACAAATTGGTCAGGAATCACAAAACCGGTATATTCAACCTCTAAATTCTTGATTATTCTTCTTTCTTGTTTGTCAAGTAATGCACATACTTTCAAGCTCGCTGGTTCTCTTATGGTGAGAACCTCCTTTAGATGCTGCAAGGTGAGACCGGTATCAACAATATCTTCAATAATGAGAACATGTTTATTATGAATTGGTTTATCCAGGTCTTTTAAAATCCTGATTACTCCACCCGATTCACAGTTATTTCCATAACTCGATATAGACATAAAGTCAACACTTAAAGGAACTGAAATATTCCGGATCAAATCTGACATGAAAATGAAAGCTCCGCGAAGTATTCCGACGGCACGGATCTCTTTACCGGCATAATCCCTGCTTATTTGTTGAGCTAATTCTTTTACTCGAGCCTCAATTTCTTCTTGAGAAATTAAAATTTTATCGATAAAATCATCCATTTTTTCACCTCTTATATGCCCTCATCGTGACAATAAGAATGCTTCTGCTATTTTCCTGAACTTGAGCCCTTTCGTCAAGTAAAACACCTGGTACCCAAAGAATCTTTTTTTGATCACATAAAATTGGGACCCTTTTTCTCCAGTTTTCAGGAATCCCTTGCAACTGAAAAGTTGTTTTTAGTTTCTTTTCTTTTCCATTGATTACTACTCGATCTCCATCAATAAAATTCCTTAATAATAATGGAAATTCACACTTATCTAAGTCTATTTCACACCACAACGTTTTCAAATTAGAATGGACTTGAGTATCCTTTAGAAAAGATTCGATTACTAATCCAATATCTTTAAGTATATTACGACCAGGCGCTTCCAGAACATAAGACCAGGCGGGAATATTTCCTAATAATAATTGACCTCGGCGGGCATAGATAAAACCATTATCTATCCAAAAAGAAATCTTTTCCGGAAGCATGGTTTGACCTTTTCCTTTTTTTACGATATATTCTATCGCTTTATAATGAGCCCTGGTTATATGGTAGATATCTCCTTTCACCTGTTTGATGAAAGCAATAAGACCTTGTCTTTTTTTAAAGTCAGAAATTTCTATTAACCTATTTATTGGTAAACGATACAGTTGACCAATCTTTTCAATTGGCCATTCCTCATCCTGGAAATTGGATAAAGATTCCTGAAGGTTTAATCCCAAACGAAAAATGACTTCCTCAATTTTGATATTGAAATCTTTTTTTAATAAAGGAATTAATTCAAGACGAATTCGATTTCTTAAAAATGATTGATCAAGATTTGTTGAATCAACAACATATGTTAAGTGTCTCTCATCAAGATATTGGTGAATTTCATCGAGCGTTGTCTTTAAAAGAGGACGAATAAATTTCTCATTTCGAAAGGGCATACCTCTGAGGCCATGGATTCCAGTTCCTCGGATGATATTCATCAAGATGGTTTCAACTTGGTCATTACGATGATGGCCAAGAGCAATTTTATCAGCTTTCCAGAGGTCGGCAACTTCTTTTAATTTTTGATATCGAATCTTTCGAGCGGCTTCTTCTAAAGAGATTGATTGCTCCTTTTTATATACTTTTACATCGACCTTCTCAACAAATATCTCGATATTATTTTTTTTCGCCCACTCAATACAGAAATTTTGATCACGGAGTGCTTCCTGACCTCGCAAACCATGGTTTAAATGAAAAAGGGCTAACTGAAAATTGATTTCTTCACGAAGCTGCTTAAGAATATCAGATAAGGCAGTAGAATCGGGACCGCCAGAAAAGGCAACCAGAACTCGGTCTCCCGGAACAATTAATTCCTGCTCTTGAATGAGCCGGGAAACGGATTTTATCAAACAAGGATACTTTTTCATACCAGCGAGGGCTCCTGATAGGATTGACGTTGAGGAAGCTGGTGGCGGTGAAGGGATTCGAACCCCTGACGCTCCGGGTATGAGCCGGATGCTCTTGCCAACTGAGCTACACCGCCAGCAGTACCTATTATATTCACCATTTCCCTATTTTACAAGTGTTTATTTTGAAAATAATCGTTCTAAAGAGATAAAATGAATCAACCCATATGCTCGCCCCAGAGGGGAATTGTTGTATTCATTCCCCTATTGAGGATGAAAAATCAAACTCGACATGCTCGTGATTGTCGCTCCATGAATCGGGTACAAAAGAGACCGAGGGGGAGAGGGGGAAAGGGGGGAAAAATGAAAAAGAAGAGGTTCGGGATGATGGCATTTTGATATCTCTTGTTGGGGCTTGATTTATCAAGCCCAATATAATTCCGTCATTGCGAGGAACGAAGTGACGTGGCAATCTCATCCACCTGTCCGTCATTGCGAGGAACGAAGTGACGTGGCAATCTCATCCACCTGTCCGTCATTGCAAGGAATGAAGTGACGTGGCAATCTCATCCTTTAAAATATTTTTGAAAAATAAAAAAAATGAGATCCTCACGGCTTCAAAAATCGAGGGTTCAGGAAGACTGATGAAAAGCACACCCCCTAACCTCCCTCAATGGGAGAATATATTATTGAACAATTCCCCTCATTGGAGGGGTGCCGTTTTACGGCGGGGAGGGTGCCTTTACCTTTTTTTTCATCGTTTTTAACCCTTTCCATACTTTTCATGATAGACCCTCATGCTGCTTTTACAGCACCAGTTGAGGATGAAAACCCAAGATTCAGCATGCCATGGCA
>JAAYUT010000435.1 GCA_012517485.1 Candidatus Atribacter fermentans | reverse complement strand
TCGAGCTATCGTTCGGCATCCAAAAGTATTTTTGTTTGACGAACCTCTCTCCAATTTAGACGCCAAATTGAGAGTCCAAATGAGAGCGGAGCTCTCAAAATTGCATGATCGGTTAAAAACGACCATGATCTATGTAACTCATGACCAAATTGAGGCAATGACCATGGGTGACCGGATCGTTGTTATGCGTGATGGGTTAGTTCAACAAGTTGGAAGCCCCCTTGAGCTTTACAACAAGCCAGTTAATAAGTTCGTTGCCGGATTTATCGGAACTCCATCAATGAATTTTCTCGATGTTGTTTTGAAAAAAGAAGGCGACGATCTCTATCTTGACGGTCAGTCTTTCAAACTGAATATTCCAGCTGAATTTAAAGAAAAATTGCTTCCATATGTGAACCATGAATTAACCTTTGGTATTCGGCCTCAAGATCTTTTTGACAGCGAAGTGAGCAAAGAATCAGCATTGCCTGGATCGGTTATCAATACGACCGTTGATGTTGTCGAACCTTTAGGTTCAGAACAAATCATTTACCTCACCACTGGACCTCATACCCTGGTGGCTGTTCTTGATATGCAAACCAGAACAGGTGTTGGCGATGACCTCAAAATTGCAGTTGACACTTCTAAAATGCATCTATTTAAATCGGATACTGAAATTGCAATAATTTGATCTCCAAAGGCGTGCTTGATGCACGCCTTATCTCCCTTTTTTCTGCTGATATCCATCGGTTGTTTTCTTCTTTGGTGAATCGGCAATAGAGAAAAATAGGCATTTTTAAGCATCTAATTTTTAAATCGGATTCCAGTGGACGATATTTGACGAGATTGATCGAAGTTGTATAATAGAATCTTAATTAATGATAATGATTATTTATTTTCATATAAGGGAGGTTATCGAAGTGAAGGTTGGAATTAATGGATTTGGTAGAATTGGACGTTTAGTATTCAGAAGAATGCTTGAAGTGGGTGGATTTGATGTTGTAGCCGTGAACGACCTGACCAACACGAAAGTTTTAGCCCATCTTTTAAAATTTGATTCGGTTCATGGTCAGATTCCCAACGAAGTAACCGCCACTGATGATGCCATCGTTGTTGATGGAAAACCTATCAAAGTATTTGCCTTAAAAGATCCATCTCAGCTTCCCTGGAAGGATTTAGGCGTTGAACTGGTTATTGAATCGACCGGAAAGTTTACTGATCGTGCTGGTGCTTCTAACCATATCAATGCTGGGGCAAAAAAAGTCATCATTTCTGCACCAGCCAAAGAACCTGATATTACCATTGCTATGGGAGTCAACCATAATAATTACAAAAAAGATCAGCATCATATTATTTCTAACGCATCTTGCACAACCAACTGTTTAGCACCAGTCGCTAAGGTTATCAATGATAATTTTAAAATTATAAGTGGTCTCATGACGACCATTCACGCTTATACCAATGACCAGGTCATACTCGATTTTCCTCATAAAGACCTTCGGAGAGCTCGTGCAGCTGGAATGTCCATGATTCCTACTACCACTGGTGCCGCTAAAGCCCTGGGAGAGGTTATTCCTGAACTGAAAGGTAAATTAAATGGATTCGCAATTCGAGTTCCAACCCCCGATGTCTCAATTGTTGATCTTGTATCAATAGTTGAAAAACCAACCACAGTAGAAGAAGTCAACGCTGCTTTGAAAAAAGCCTCAGAAAGTGGAGATCTCAAAGGTTATTTAGGATATTCTGATCTCCCACTGGTTTCAATAGATTTTCTCCACTGCTCGAACTCAGCAACTGTTGATGCCCTATCTACCATGGTTATCGGTGGTAATTTAGTAAAAGTTTGTGCCTGGTATGATAACGAATGGGGTTATTCCTGCCGAATCGTTGACTTAACCAGTTGGGTTATGAAATAAGGAGCCCAATTATGTCACGACTTCCGATTGCAGCTGGTAACTGGAAAATGAATAAAACCATTGAAGAAGCCTCGGAGTTTGCCGAGGCTCTTCTTGGTTTCTCTCCAAATACCTCAGATATTGAGATTATCCTTTGTCCGCCCTTTGTTTCTCTCTATCCTCTTTCCCAAAAATTAGCTCACACTGGTTTAAAATTAGGAGCTCAAAACTGTCACTGGGAGACCAAAGGAGCTTTTACAGGAGAAATTTCTGTCCCGATGCTTTTAGCGGTTCAATGTCAGTATGTTATTTGTGGTCATTCGGAACGACGTCATATCTTTGGGGAAACTTCTGAAGATATTGGGAAAAAAGTCAAAACAGCAATTCACTTTGGATTGAAACCCATCTTATGTGTCGGAGAAACCTTAGAGGAAAGAGAAGCTGGTCAAACCGAAGTAATTGTATTAGACCATCTATCAAATGGGATAGCCAATCTTACCAAAGAAGAAGCCTTATCCTTGGTGGTTGCTTATGAGCCAGTTTGGGCTATTGGAACCGGAAAAGCTGCCACTCCCCATGATGCTCATCAAGTTATATCCTTCATACGACAACAATTAGCCAAAAAATTTGATGAAAAAACTGCTGAACAGATTAGAATTTTATATGGAGGGAGCGTTACTCCAGAGAACGTCTTTGATTTCATGAAAGACCCGGAAATTGATGGGTCGTTGGTAGGTGGAGCCAGCTTAGATCCAGCAAAATTCAACAAAATTATTTTAGAAAGCTTAAGGCCTTATCAATAGAGGAGAGATGATATGCAAGCCTGGATGATTGTTCAGATTTTTATTTCAGTTGGTTTAATTTTAGTGGTTATTTTTCAACCCCGAAAAGCTGGTATGGGTGGGGGGATTTTTGGAGGAATGACCCGTGCTGATCGGAGTAGCAAGTTTAAAAACCTCCCGGTTTTAGGAAAGTTAACCGTTGTTTTCGCCGTAGCCTTCATGGTCATATCCTTAGTTTTTGCCTTTCTTCTAACCTGAGAAGAGGTGGAAGGTAAGGTGGGACATAAACCTTGGGTTACTAATCTTCAGGAAGTTATTGACTTTCATCCTGACCCAAAACGGCTCTTTCTCTCTGCAACCCATGAAGAGATAGTAAAGGGATACACAACTGATATTTATTTTGTGAGTGCTCAGCAAATTCTTCGCCATCTCCAGCTTGATCAAACCCCAGTCGTCGCCGAGGTTTTTGCTCGACATCCGGGGATTTTTTGTGGGCTACCTGAAGTACTTTCTCTCTTATCTCAAAGTCAAGTAGAAATATGGAGTCTACAAGAAGGTGACTCTTTCGATGCAAGGGAGGTGGTTTTGAGAATAAAAGGACCCTATTCCGAATTTGGTGTTTTTGAAACCCCTTTACTCGGAATACTTGCCCATAGTTCTGGGTGGGCAACTGCTGCTCGGGAATGTAAAGAAGCTGCCAGGGATAAGAAGGTTCTCTGTTTTGGAGCTCGACACGTTCACCCATCGGTAGCACCAGTTATGGAACGGTCAGCTTTAATTGGAGGAGCTGATAGTGCTGCTTGTATATTAGGAGCAAAGTTAGCCGGAAAAAATCCGGGAGGGACGATTCCTCATGCAGCCATTCTTATCTGTGGGGATACTGTGTTATCAGCCAAAGCTTTTGATGAATGCATACCAAGCGAATTTCCCCGTATTATATTAGTTGACACTTTCAAGGATGAAGCTGAAGAATCACTACGTTTGGCTCAAATTATAAATCAAAAATTGGAGGGGATCCGTCTCGATACGCCCGAGGAGAGAGGAGGGGTAACCCTATCTTTGGTAAAGGAAGTTCGCGAAAGATTAAATCAAGCTGGTTATCCAAAGGTAAAAATAGTTGTCTCTGGTGGTATTACTCCTGAAAAAATACGCCTGTTCCATGATTAT
Organism: Candidatus Atribacter fermentans; assembly: GCA_012517485.1. Taxonomy (GTDB): domain Bacteria; phylum Atribacterota; class Atribacteria; order Atribacterales; family Atribacteraceae; genus Atribacter; species Atribacter fermentans. The sequence goes on along the minus strand of JAAYUT010000435.1, from coordinate 2,681 downwards.
GCAGACATTTTCGGTGTAGGGAGTTACATCAGTGGATATTCTCCAATTGATATGACCATGGATATCAAAGAAGTAGCTGGCCAAAAAGTCGCTAAAAGGGGAAGAATACCTGGAATGACCAATAACCCAAGGTTAGTAAAAATTTTATAATAAGGAGGTAAAAAAATTGAAAAAGATTCTAATTTTAACCGTGTTATTCCTTTTGGTATTGGGAGTTTCGGTTGCCTTTGCCGAAATCAAAAATCCTGATACCTATGTCTATCTCTCTATTGGTGAAGCAGACACCTTAGATCCGGGATATGCTTACGATAGCGCCAGTGGAGAAGTTCTCACCTATGTCTATGAAAACCTCATTGCTTACGATGGAGCCAATATGCAAAAATTTGTTCCAGTTCTGGCAACTGAAGTTCCATCGGTTGAAAACGGTCTAATACAAGATAATGGCACGACTTACGTATTCCCAATTCGAGAGGGTGTCAAATTTCATAATGGGAACGATTTTACCCCCGAAGATGTTGAATATTCTTTTGAACGGAATATCCTTTTTGACCCAGCCAATGGACCTCAGTGGATGATTATTGAAGCACTATTCAATTTCCAAACCCTTGATGATTTAGTCGCTGATAAAGTCGGAACCCCGCTTACCGAGATGGTTGATGAAAACGGAAACCTAATCAATCCCGATGATGCAGCCAAATTAATAGAATTTTACCAACAAGTCATCGATCCAGCTATCGAAGTTCAGGATGGTTCAGTGGTATTCCACTTAGTCCGTCCCTTCGCACCCTTTCTCTACATTCTTCCAAAAAATGCTTACTGGAGTAGCATTCTTGATAAAGAGACTTGTGTAGAATGGGGATGCTGGGATGGAAACGCAGATGGATGGTGGAAATACTACAATGTGAAAAAAGAGACTTCTCCTCTTTACGATAAAGCAAACGGCACTGGACCTTTCATACTAAAGGATTGGGATCGAACCCAACAAAAAACCATTATGGATCGTTTTGACGGATATTGGGGAGAAAAAGCGAAAATTGCTCAATTTATCGATTGGGGAATTGATGAGTGGAGCACCCGTCGAGCCATGCTTGAAGCTGGTGATGCCGATCAGATCTATTGCCCAGTCCAATATCTTGACCAAGTTAAAGACATGAAAGATGTAAAAATTGAAGAAGGTGAACGAATCTCTATTATTGCATTCCATTTTAACTGGACAGTTGATAAAACCAGTGATTTCTTAGGAAGTGGAGTTCTCGATGGGAATGGAATTCCACCCGACTTTTTCAGTGATATTCATTGCCGAAAAGCCTTTAGCTATGCTTTCGATTATGACACCATGATTCAAGAAGTTCTTTTGGGATACGGAAAACGGCTCCCCTCAGTGGTTCCTTCTGGAATGCTGGGATACAATCCCGATCTCCCCATGTATGAGTTTGACCTGGCTAAAGCCGAAGAAGAATTTAAAAAAGCCTGGGATGGAAAAGTCTGGGAAAATGGTTTCAAACTCACCCTCCTGTACAATACCGGGAATGATGCTCGACAAACTGCCTGCGAAATATTCAAAGAAAACATTGAATCCATCAACCCCAAGTTTAAAATCGAAGTCCAGGGTGTTCAGTGGCCAACTTATTTAGATGCTTATAAGAGTGGAAAATTACCAGCATTTGTTATTGGCTGGATTGCCGATTATCCCGATCCCCATAACTTCATTTTTACCTATTTCCACAGCAATGGAGTATATGGAGGTCCTCAAGGTGAAGCTTATATTCAATTCGCTCAAGAAAATTTAGACAAAAAAATTGAAGAGGCCATCGCCGAAACTGATGCAGATAAACGTCAACAAATGTATGAAGAAATTCAAAGAATTGCTTCTGAAAATGCCACAGGAATTACCCTTTATCAACCGAGAGAAGTATACCCCATGCGGACCTGGGTTAAAGGATGGGAGTTTAACCCCATTCAATCTGGTGAAGTCAACAATGATGGGGTCTATAAAGCTGAGTAAAAAAACTGCTTAAGGGAATATTATTTTTCAGAGGGAGCTTGAGCTCCCTCTGAAATGGAAAGGTTTGATCGTCTTGCTATTCTATATTATCCGAAGAGTATTGTTCATTCCGATAACTCTTTTTGGCATTTCTCTTATTGTTTTTTCGATGATCGGTATGCTTTCACCGTATCAACGTCTTGCCACATTTATAAATAACCCTGATCGTTTAAAAAGTGAAAATGTTGATCAACTGATTTCCATGTATGGGCTTGATGACCCAATCATTGTCCAATACGGAAGATGGCTCAAAAATTTAATACAAGGCAACCTTGGCTGGTCTTACGTTGGGAAAGCTCCGGTTTTACAGTCTATTCTCCAGCGCTTTCCCTACACCTTAGAATTGACTTTATTTTCAGCGATCCCCATCATCCTCATTGGAACCTGGATGGGAATTATATCAGCTCTTCACCATAACCGATCACTTGATCATTCACTCCGGATTTTTGCAGTAGTTGGCTGGTCCTTCCCTGACTTCGTTTTTGGTCTTTTTATCCTTATGATTTTTTATAGTACTTTAGGGCTCTTCCCACCTGGAAACTTAAGTCTCTGGGCAGAAAGTGTCGTGAAATCTTCGAGTTTTAAATCTTTTACCGGGATGACAACCATTGACGCTCTCCTCAATGGACGATTAGAT
>JAAYUT010000434.1 GCA_012517485.1 Candidatus Atribacter fermentans | reverse complement strand
CGTTACGACTCACTCCCAAAACCTCATAATAATCCCTTTTCATGCTCAAATCACCTTTATGAGTTTCCAGATTAATTGGTGAAGAATACGATTACTTTATATCAATTTTGGAAAAAAATCAAAGAAGTTCAAAAAATAAATGGCTTTGAAGTAAAACGGGGAAATTCAAAAAAAAGAATGTCCTTAGACCAATAATAATTTGGTCTAAGGACATTCTTTTGCCTATTTCTGATCATCATCAACGACTTTATAATCTGCATCAACGACGTTATCATTTTCATGACTTGAACTCGAACCGGTTTCGGCTTTTGTCCTTGCTGTTTCATCTGGACCCTGCTGACTAGCGGTCTTTTGATATAGTTCTTGAGCTAATGCATGTGACGCTGTTTGGAGTTCATCCATTTTACGTCGAATATCTGCTACATCACTGCCTTTTAGCGCTTCTTTAAGATTATTCAAAGCAGCTTCTGCATTGTTCTTGGTTTCAGCTGACAATTTGCTTCCAGATTCTCTCAAGGTCTTTTCTACGGAATAGGATAAGTTTTCGGCTTGGTTTTTCAGTTCAATTTCTTCTTTCTTTTTCCTATCTTCTTCAGCATGAATTTCTGACTCGCGTAACATGCGATCAATGTCTTCTTTTGATAAACCACTAGATGCTTTTATGGTAATGGTTTGCTCTTTATTGGTTGCTAAGTCTTTCGCTGAAACATGAAGAATTCCATCAGCATCGATATCGAACTTTACTTCAATTTGAGGCACTCCTCGAGGTGCCGGTGGAATTCCAGAAAGTTGAAATCTTCCAAGCGAATTATTATCTTTTGCTAAAGGTCGTTCTCCTTGAAGCACTTGAATTTCAACAGTTGTTTGGTTATCGGCAGCTGTAGTAAAAACCTGACTCTTCGAAACTGGTACCGTCGTATTCCGTTCAATAATACGAGTAAAAACTCCTCCTAAGGTTTCTATTCCTAAAGAAAGTGGGGTTACGTCTAAAAGAAGGACATCTTTTACTTCTCCTTTTAAGACACCAGCTTGAATTGCTGCTCCATCAGAAACTACTTCGTCAGGATTGACCCCACGTTTCGGTTCTTTCTGGAAAATCCTCTTGACAACTTCTTCCACTTTTGGCATTCGAGTCATTCCACCAACCAAGATAACTGAATCAATGTCTTCCGGTTTAAGGCCAGCATCTTTCATTGCTCGTTCGCAGGGTTCAATGGTACGTTCAATAAGATCTGCAGTTAATTGCTCTAATTTCGCTCTGGTGATAGTCATTACTAAATGTCTGGGTCCAGAAGCGTCTGCAGTAATAAAAGGTAAATTGACTTCGGTCTGGAGCGACCCGGACAATTCAATTTTTGCTTTTTCAGCTGCCTCTTTTAAGCGTTGAAGGGCCATTTGATCTCCCCGGAGATCAATCCCTTGGTCTTTACGAAATTCTTCAATAATGTAATCCATTACTCTTCGGTCAAAATCATCACCGCCAAGGAATGTATCTCCTGATGTAGATTTCACTTCAAAAACACCTTCGCCAATTTCAAGAATTGAAATATCAAAAGTACCGCCACCTAAATCATATACGGCAATAACTTCTTCTTTACCTTTTCCCAAGCCATAAGCCAGCGAAGCTGCGGTCGGCTCGTTAATAATTCTTTTTACTTCAAGTCCGGCAATTTTGCCTGCATCTTTGGTTGCCTGTCGTTGATTATCATTAAAGTATGCTGGGACAGTAATAACTGCTTCGGTTATTTTCTCTCCTAAGAATTCTTCAGCATCCTCTTTTATTTTCTTCAATATCATAGCTGATATTTCCGGAGGAGTGTAAATTCGATCTCCAACTTTGACGGCAGCTTCTCCGTGTTTTCCTGGTACAATTTCATAAGGAAGTACCTTTCGTGCTTTTTCAACTTCCGGATCGTCATAACGTCTTCCCATTAATCGTTTTATTGAATAAATAGTATTCTTTGGATTGGTTATTGCTTGTCTTTTCGCTAATTGGCCAACCAATATCTCACCATTTTTTGTAAATGCAACAATTGAGGGTGTTAATCGCGAACCTTCTTTATTAGGAATGATGGTTGGTTGACTACCCTCCATATAAGCTGCAACAGAATTAGTAGTTCCTAAATCAATACCGATTACTTTCGCCATAGTGTTTGCCTCCTCTACCTTTCTTTTTCATTTTTATCCCAACGATTTACCGATACCTGAGCTGCTCGTAAAACTTCTTCATTTAACATATATCCTTTCCTTAACTCATCAACAATTGCATAATCCTCATAATCTGGGGATGATATCGTCATCATTGCTTCATGATACTTTGGATCAAACTTCTCGCCTAAGGTGGTAATTTTTCGAACTCCCTCTTTTTCCAAAATATTTAACAGTTTTCGATAAATCAACTCAGCCCCTTCTACAAAAGATTGATGAACTTCATTTTTTTTACTTTCAAGAATTGCATTATCCATATCATCTAATATTGGAAGGAGTTTGAGAATTAAATCCTTATTCGATGATTTAATAAAACTTTCACGATATTGCATTTCTCTTTTGCGATAGTTATCAAATTCTGCCTTTAATGATTTTAAGTTTTTTAAATACTCTTCGGATTTTTTTTTATATTCTTCCGCAGAGTTACGATACTCTTCACAAACATTTCGTAATTCTTCAAAAGAAATTTCATCACAACCGGATGCCTCATTATTATTAACGACTTTTTGTTCCTCCTTCTCATTGTTCATTCTTATATCACCATCCTTATTGGTTTCTGCCCTCTTTCTACCTCATCATGGTCGTGACCTTTAAAATTTTACCATCTTAGACTATCGTATTTAATCACTTATTTTCTTATTTGTCAAGTAAGGTCAAACTACAAAATTTAAAAAAGCAATGGAATCCCCGGTTGTCTCACTTTTTCTTTTTTTAATACTTTTAATCCATTTTTGACAATATGTATTCCTCTGAATCTCCCAATAACGTTCTTCCTAAAACACTGAGCTAACAGGAGACTCACAGATTCAAAATTAATAAGTTATAAGAAGTATAGGGGGAGGACAATCAATCATCGCTGTCTTTCGAGAATCGCTTGTATCAAAAATTGTTTTATTTTAAACTAATAAGAGATATGTCTGGGAAAAAGGGAGGGGGTATAATGTGGAACAGAAAATTTCGACAAGATGTTTTTTGGGTATTATTTTATTAATAGGTTTTTTCTGGTTTTTTTTACTCATCAGTATTTCAGCTTTTGCTCAAGTGCCTAACACTATAGTTTGGAACTTAAATGAGCTTGTTGGACAAGAAAACGATATTCGATTAGAAGGATATAAACCGACTTATGTCCTTTTTTTACCAAACTTTAAAGGAGTAAACTGGAACGAAACTCACCTTGCTTTAAAAATTTGGTTTTCAGAAGTATTAAATCCAGAAAGCCAAATATCTCTCTTCATTAACGATCAATTCGTTCATACTAAACTTTTAAAAGATATCCAAATGCAACCCGGACAGGTTGCCTATCTTGATATCCCAATTCCTGAAGCTGCAATAAAAATGAATAACCAACTCATAAAAATTGAGATTCAGCCAACTCTTTTTATCAGTAACAACCTTTGCAAGGATATTTTTTCTGGAAATCTCTGGATTATCATCAAAAAAGAAAGCTTTATAACCTTTAAAATGAAAACCGATTGGGTTCCCCAAACCATTGATGACTTCTTACAAAGTATCAAGGAAACAATAACTATCGTTCTTCCTCCTCAACCTTGGTCAGATCACATTCTTCAATCTTATTTCAGTCTCTATGCTTTTCTTCATAAAACTCATCGAGAACAACCTTTTCAGATCCAAACCACTATTGCTCCTTCACAATTTACTTCTTCTGATCTTGCGAAACACTATCAAATATATCTTTTAGAACGTTCAAGCAGTGACTATCAAATGTATGGGAAAAAACTATTTTTAACCTTTGAAGGAATAGAAACCATTACAGCTCGATATCACAAGTTTCTTATCGGAAAAAGCGGAAAAATCTTTTATTCAAATCAGGAAAAAAAGCTTCCTCAGATTAATAAAACAACCTTCTTTGATTTAGGATATTCTTCTTTCAAATTAATTGGGTTTGGAAATATGGAGAAAAACCTTCGTTTTTATTATTCTGATATTTCAAATCAACCAGCTCCATTAACTTTGCGACTTTTTTTTAGTCACACTCCTCTCCCCCCAGATTTTAAAGGAGAAGCCTTAATCAAGGTATCAATAAATTCTCAACCAATTTATTCTCAACTCCTTGAAGCTAAGAGTGGTGGTCAATTATTTCCTATTGATTTGAGTCTCCCATTTCAATTTCTGAAACCGATGAATACCTTAACCTTAGGATTAAGCTATTTTCCTGATGAAGAAAATTATCGACCGGGCATAATGCCCTTCGAAGGGTTTTTTTCTGAAGATTCGTATTTCCAAGTAAAAAGTGGCGTTCATCCTACCATTTTGTCAAGCTGGAAAACTATAACTGCTCTATCCGGTAACAAAATAAAAATAGTGCTTCCTTCTCAATTTGACGAAAATACATTACAAATTGCTGCCGAAATTCTCTCCTCCATTCAACTTTATAACTCATCGTTTATCCCATTTGAAATTATTTTTGGGAACACCGATCTCGGTAATCTTTTTACACAACCAAAAACTGAATTCAAATGGAATCCTCATTATTACTCTGAAATGTGGAATTATCATTGGGTTAACTTCTTTCATATACCAAAAACGATTACACATGCTTTATCATCTTCAGATTACCTTCATCGTAGTTTTCTCCAAAAGATACCAATAACCATTTATAATATTACCTTACCCTTTGGTCAATTTGTCTATCATTTGCTTACCTCTTTTTTGTCACATCCGATCCCTATACAAACCAATCAACAAAACAATTATCTCATCATTATCATCAGTCCAGAAATGATTCCAAATTATCTTTTGCCACCAGTTTCTTTGGAATCTGGGAAAATGGTTTTAAAAGATACAATTCAAAACAAAGCCAAACTCTCTACAAGTCTCAACGAACCGATGAGTTGTTTGGTATTTTTTTATCAGAATCAAGTTCCTGTAATTCTTTTCACATCTTCAGGTCAAAAATCAATCGCTGCTGACTATTTTAAAAAATACTTCAATCCAAAGACCACTTTCCTTGATATCTCAGGAAATTTCGTCATCTTTGAGAAAAATGGAATTATTGATACCACCTTTACAAATAATTCTCAATATGGAAATCAAAATAAACCCGGTGGGTATCTTTATCAATTGATATCCAATCCCAATGAAAGAATTCTCTTTATAATTATTCTGGGTATTATCATAGCTTTAGTAACAATTTTTTATTCCCAAAAAAGAACAAGCTAAAAAATGGAATT
>JAAYUT010000433.1 GCA_012517485.1 Candidatus Atribacter fermentans | reverse complement strand
TCGTATTCATCATATAAACGCAATAGACAGGGATTGAGTCCTTTTACCATGATTTGTCTTCCAGCTTCGATCCCCTTTTGCAGGTTGGAAAGAAGAAAGGCTCGGAAAGATCGTTTCTCAGGAAGATAATGGATTTTACAGAGAGCCTCGGTTATAATTCCAAAAGTTCCTTCGGCTCCAAAAAAAAGCCTTGAATAGTCATGGCCAGTCGAGTGTAAACGTACTGGCAAGCTTTTAAATAAAGTCCCGTTGGGAAGAACAACCTCTAATTGATGAACCATATCACTTATTTTCCCATATTTAGAAGAAAGAACACCCGTCCCATTGGTGCTAATAAAACCGCCTAAGGTAGAGGTATTAAATGAAGCTGGAAAATGATTCATAGTATACCCTTTGCGATTAAGAAATTCCTCTAAATGTTTCTGTAGAATTCCAGTTTGAACTCGAACGGTCAAGGAGTGTTCGTTGAGTTCGATAATTTTATCCATTCGTTTTAAATCAATCACTAATCCTCCATACAGAGGTATTGATCCACCCCCATCTCCTGCTCCCCCACCTCGAGCCAGATAAGGAATTTTATTTATTAGACAAAATTGAACTATCTTCTTGACTTGTTGAGTGTTTTCTGGAAAGACAATCACTGAGGGTTGGGGAAAATTATTTTGTTGGAAAAAGCAATAACGAGTCATCCACCAAACATCGATAGACTGGACATCTTTTTCGGATTGATCAGTTATCACATATTCAGAACCAACGATTTTTTCCAGTTCATACCATTGGTTTTTTTCTAAACATCCACTTTTTTTCATGATTGAGGCTCCCGATCTTTTTTATAATGCACTCGATATAAATTCCCAGTCAGTTGGTATCCCGGCTTTTTTCGCGATGGTAAACATCCACTCCATGGTTTCAACTTCTTCTTCAATAGAAGGATTAGGCTTCTTTCCAAATTTGACGCAATCGATGAAATGTCTTAAGCCACCAATATATCCATTCAAAACATGACTTTGATTGGGACTAATTGGATTCCAATCTGGTGCCCAGGTTTCACCAGTTTCTATATTACAGAGAGTGACCTCTCGAGCATTATTTACAATAACGCTTTTTCCTTGATCTCCAAGGATTTCCAAGCGTTCTGAAAATTGACCTGGGCCGCCAAAAGTTCCCCAACCGACAAGACCAAGTGCACCACTTTCAAAACGGATCATTAGAGTAAGGGCTCCCTGTCGGTCATTTATTTTGTGCGACCAAGCTTCGAGGTTCTGGATTGGACCACCAAAATATTGAATAAGATCAAGATTGTGACTTTGCCATTCCAACATGCAAGTAAAAAAAGTCGGAAACACTGGAAATCCGTGTTGTTTGGTTTCGATTTGGATAATGTTTCCAAAATTTTCAACATTTTCGACATGCTTTTTGGCTAATTTATAGGCTGAACTGTGTCTTTTCTGATGATCAACCTGAACGATGCATCCACTCTCTTTGGCAGCTTTAGCAATTTGATAGGTTCCTTCCAAATCGATAGCAATCGCTTTTTCCAAAAAAATTGGCACTCCCATTCGAAGCACTTGAGGTGCAACGAAGGGGTGGATTTTTGATCCTAAACAAACGACACATCCATTTAACTTTTCTTGACGAATCATTTCTTGAAAATCGGTGTAGATTTTCTTCCAACCGTATTTCGAAGCCATCCGTTCGGCTCTTTCCAAGCGGAGATCGCAAACTGCAACTCTTTGAACATCATCAAAGAAATGAGTTGAAAGACTGGGAAAAATATTTGCTTCAGCAAATATTCCACAGCCAATGACCCCCAAACGGAATGGTTCATCCATCTTTTTCATTCTCATCTTCTCCTTTTTTACTATTTATATGTGAGGCAGAGCGTACCAATTTTGTGATTTTTTTATACTTAATGTAAAAATTGTTATATGAATTGTGGTTTTCTGGTGAAAAATGAATGGTTTTTTCAATATGAACACACTTTTCTACGGCATCTTCAAGAGATGAGAAAATCCCCGAGCCGATACCAGCGACCATTGCTGCTCCAAAAGCAGCGTCAGTATGAGTTGGAATCAATCCATTCACCCCCAACACATCAGCAACAATTGAAAGCCATACCTGATTTTTTACTCCCCCTCCAACGAAAGTATATTCTTGAAAATCTTGGGCAATTTCTCCAAAAACGGTAAAAGCATCTTTTAGTGCATATGCCGTCCCCTCATAAATGGCGCGGATTATATCAGAACGTTGATGAGTGATGTTGAGACCGAAAAGATTTCCTTGCAGCTCTGGATCCCAATATGGTGCATCTTCACCTAATAAGTAAGGATGAAAGATCAACCCCTTTGAACCAACTGGAGATAATTTTGCTTCATCGATCATGATCTGGTAAATTGACGAAAAATCGAGGTTTTGTTTGAAAAAAAGCTCCTTTCCCCATTGAACTGATTGAGCGCAAGAACGGGTGTTGAGATCGATCATCCATCGGTTGGGGAGAAGGTATGACCAACAATAATATTGGTGAGGGGAAGTAAGGCGATCGACTATCGTGGATAAAGCACCGGAAGTGCCGAGTCGTATTTTACATTGACTTTGATTATATAAACCAATTGCAAAGGTTTCGATGGTTGAGTCACTGCCTCCCATGACGACTGGTAAACCTTGAGGAAGGCCGGTTTCAATTGAGGCTTGCGAACTCACTGTTCCCAATAACGTAGTTGATGGAACAATCTCTGGGCATAATTGAAGGGGAAGATGATAAAAATTAAGTATTTCTTCCGACCATTCTTGTTTTTGAATATCGTAAAAGGATGATCCTGAAGCATCGCTTCGGTCAGTACAAATTCGGTTGGTTAAACGAAAGTTAATATAATCTTTAGGAAAGAGGAGTGACTTGGTTGATTTGAAAATTTCCGGTTCGTGTTTACGAACCCATAGAAGTTTTGGCAGAGTACACATCGTGTTCATTGGATTTCCAGTTATAAATTCAACCATTGCTTGGTTGCTTTCCAAAATATAGGTGACTTCTTCCCGACATCGTCTATCGTTCCATAATATTGAGGGGCGAATCGGTTGATTATTGAATCCAATCAGGGTTAAGCCTCTCATCTGACCGGCAATTGCTACGGCAGCTAATCGGTCTTTTTGGAGAGACCCATTTTTTTCCATTTTCTGTATTAGAGCAATGAATGCTTGATACCAATTTTCTGGATTCTGTTCCACCCAATCGGGTCGGGTAGAAAAAGAGGGGTATTCAATGCTGACTGAATCAATCATTTCTCCAGATTGATCGATAATACATGCTTTACCACTACTGGTTCCAATATCAATACCGATAAGAAGGTCTTTCATCAGCAGCATTTCACCCCTTTACCGCTCCCATGGTGAGACCACGGATGATATATTTTTGAGTCAAGGCAATTATAATAATCACTGGGATGATGGCGATCACCGCTGAACTCGATAGTTTTGCCCAGTCCAGCTGGTAATATCCAAGAGAGTTATAAATCTCAATAGGGAGAGTTCTTGTGTTTCGACCAGTATTTAGCAGAGCAAACATAAATTCATTCCAAACAAAGATAAAAGAAAGAGTGGCCGATGCCATTATTCCCGGTATCACTGTTGGAATGAGAACATATCTCAGCGTTTGCCAGCGAGTGCATCCATCTACCATTGCCGCTTCTTCAATTTCGTAAGGAATTTCAGCAAAAAAACTACGAATCATCCAAATTAGAAGAGGAAGAACCAATGTCACATACATGGTGATCATTGAAAAGTAAGTATCAGCTAATTTTAAAGATCGCCAAATTAAAAAATAGGGGATAACAAAAGTAATAGGAGGAACAATTCGCAGTGCTAATATAAAATAAGAAAAAGCCCTATCACCCTTAAAACGAAAGCGGGTTAGCGTGTAAGAGGCGGTAATTCCTAAACCGGTTGCAACTAAAGTGGTTCCAACCCCAATGATGAGACTATTTTTTATTGATTTGAGAAAATCAATACTGGCAACCAATTTTTGATAGTTTTGAAGAGTTGGCGTAAACAACCATTTTGGTGGCATAGCCAAGGCATCGACGGTGGTCTTTATGGATGTCAACACGATAAGAATAAAAGGTATAAGTCCGATAAAAGCGACGACTGCCAAAAAAAGATATTTTAGGAAACGACGGAGACTTTTGGCTTGGCGACCCTTCATGAGGCTATTCCTCCCTCAAATTTTGACCATTTTAAGAAACTCATAATCAGAACTAAAACCACAATTAAGAAAATGAAGGCCGAAGCGGCAGCATATCCCATTCGAAAATATTCAAACCCATATCGAACAGCAAAAATTGAAGCATTTTCAGTAATATACCCTGGCCCACCACCAGTTATCACATAGATCTCATCGAACATTTTTAGGGCATCCATGAATCGAAAAGCAAAAGCAACGACTATGATTGGTTTAATGTTGGGAAGAGTTAGAAGATACATTCTTTTCCACCACGAAACCCCATCGATTGCCCCAGCATCAAATATTGAAGCATCAATTGATGAAATACCGGCAAATAATATCAGAGTGACAAATGGAGTCCTTAAAATCACTTCCATGATCAATATTCCAATCGGAGCATTATAGATTCCTTGACTGAGATCAAAAACCGGAAGGTGAACGAGTTGTAAAAAGTAGTTTAGATATCCAAAAGTCACATCGTAAATGAGGGTTTTATAGGTGTAGGAAACAACCACCGGAGCGACTACAAATGGGATCAAAATGAGGGTTCGAATCAAGGATGAATATCTTGAGGTCACTTCTTCATCGGCTAAGACGTAAGCCACAAAAAACCCAATTACAATTTCAATTACAACAGCACTCGTCGCAAAAAGAACGGTGAAGACCAGGGCGTGGATATATCGTGGGTTGTTCGTTAAGAGATCGATATAATTTCCTAAACCAACAAAAACGCCAGGTGGTTTGATAAGTTGGTAATCCTTTAAAGAAAGAATAAAGGTATAGAGGACTGGTACTCCCCCTACCAGCACGACGGCGAAGAGTGAAGGAAGTATTGACCATATAATAAAACGACGATCATCTCGGGTGGTACGTTGTGTAATCATTGGATTAGATAACCCTCCATGGTTTAAAACCATGGAGGGTTAAAAAATTTATTGTGCTGCTGACTTAAATCCGATTTTCACTAATGCAGCATCAGCATCCTGACAAGCTTGTTCTAATGTTTTAATTCCGGCTACGACGGCATTCATTTCTTTCGAAACCAAATCGGCAACCTCTCCATACATTGGGGTTAGGACAAATTGAGTATACGGGTCAATTCCATTTTCCATCATCCAAAGCTGAGAGTCAATGAATTGCTGACTGGGCATCGCTTCAATATATTCGGGGAGAGAGTAAACTGACTTCCGCGCAGGACAGCCATAGAGAGGAGCCATTTCGGCAATTAAATTTGGTGAGGTCAACCATTGAACCAGAAGCCAAGCTGCTTCTTTATTTTTTGAATTCGCATTAATTGCCCATCCCCAAATCCACAAAGGATCTTTTCCATTCTCCATTGGAGGTGGTGCATAACCAACTTTTCCGGCAACTTTTGAATTCGTCTTATCTTCTAGGTAGGCATAAGAAGCATTGCCACCGACTGCCATAGCCAATTTCCCCTGAGTAAAGGCAGCTCCAATATCTGTCCAGGTCCAGTTGGCTGAACCTGGTGGTCCATATTGTTTACACAGATCGGTGTAGAAGCTCATGATTTCAATTCCTTTGGGGGTATTGGCATAGGAAACCATTTCTTTGAAATCTACAAAATCAAAACCCATTCGGTGAGCAGTACAAAAGAGATTCCAGCCTCCCTCACTGGCTCCTGACATTGTTCTCTCAATGAAAGCATACTGTTCAATCTTCCCATCTTTTCTCGCTTGATCAATTTGTGCGGCAACTGACTTCAGTTCTGATGGTGTTTTGGGTGGAGTGAGTCCAAGTTGGTCGAAAACATCTTTAAGGTACCAGAGTAAGAAATATTCAGCAGTAAAAGGAATCATGACCAATTTATCACCAGATATTCCAGCCGCTAAAACATCTTTGGGGTAATCGTTAATATTGTACCATTCTGGGTCAGTTAATTGAGGATTGTCTAAATAGCTTTGCAGTGGTTCCATATAGCCAGGTTGGGCAAATTCTTCTCGGTTGGAGAATCCCACATTGGCGACATCATATTCACCCATACCCGATGCATAATCGACTAATTGTTTTTTCTTGCGATCGACGTCGTTGAGTAACTCGAAATTTACTTTTATTCCAGTAAGTTTTTCAAACTCAGCGATTTTACTTTTATAAACTTCTGAAACCGGCATTGATGTCGCTAAAACATTGAGTTGAGTTCCTTTAAATTGCATCCAATCAATCTTTCCCCAATTCGATTCAGCTGCGGCTGCTAATTGACATATTAACAAAATTCCGAATATGAATAAAACGAAACTCATTAATTTTTTCACTTTTCCATCCTCCT
>JAAYUT010000432.1 GCA_012517485.1 Candidatus Atribacter fermentans | reverse complement strand
TGGTGCTCAACGAACGCGGCATGTTTATTATTCCGGACTTCTTGTGCAACTCCGGCGGCGTGACCGTTTCCTACTTTGAGGGCGTGCAGAATGATATGAACTTCTACTGGCCGAAGGAAGAGGTGCTGGAGAAGCTCAACAATAACATGACCACTGCGTTTGGGAGCGTGCTGGAGATGTCCTTGAGCCAGAACGTGAGCATGCGCGATGCAGCCTATATGGTCGCCATCCATAAGGTAGTGAAGGCGATGGAGCTGCGCGGCTGGATTTAAGCCGAAATTTAGGGGTATGAAAAACTCAGCCCGGCTGTGAGGTCGGGCTGAGAGGGAATACATTACCTAGTTTTTACATTGCTTCATCAACACAAACTTTCTCAAATACTGATTTTAATATTTTCAACCACAGATCTTCATCTAAAATAATCAATGGTATACCAAACTGGTTGGACAATAAAATAAAATTTTGCCTTATTTCATTCTTAATAATATTTGGAATAGATATTCCAATGATATCTAAATTTATTTTTGACGAGGTTTTTAAATACGCAGAGTAACAATACTGTGTATAAAGTCCTTTGATACTATAGGCAGATCTACCTAGTCCTTCTGGCCTTTGTTTTTCTCTGCTTTTTAAATGAATACCTATATTGACTTCATTTTTTGAATTGACAATATTATCTGCATATTGGACATCTGCAATTTCATATTTATGATGAACGCCATTAAATTTTTTGTCTATTGCATAGCCTAAAACCCTTGCAAGACATAGTTCTTTACCTGCTTTTATTCTTGAAATTGTTAATTTTTCATTCATGCATAAATTGCAAGTTTCATAACCGGGATGTGAATTATTTCGTTTACATTTTTCTTTAATATTCATAAGTAAATGTCTGTATTCCTCTTTTTCCTTATCAGAAACAGGGCATTTATGAATATGTGCAATATTTCTCCATAAATGAAATTGGTCTAAATTTATTTCATTAATTCCAAATTTATGTTCCAAATGTTTCTTAGGAATTACCCTAAGAACGTTACCATTAATAACAAAGTTACCATCAAAACCTTGATTCTCAAGGATATCTAAAAATTTATGTATTGAATCTAAGAGTCGTGCACCTGGAAAGATCATCAGATCTGATGAGAATGTAATCTCTATTTCCTTTCCACATTCACAGGTAAATGGGTGATCATTCAGCAATCGTTCCTGTGGATGATTAGGACAGACGAAAATAAATTCATTGTTTTCTACTATTGGTATTAAAGGAGAACCACAAATTGAGCAGCATGCTAATATTTCTCCACAATTATCACAATGAAGGTTTAGCATTGGAATAAGATCTAATTTTTCATATTGTAATAAGAAACTTCTAATCAGATCATCATTTAGGTTGCATTCTAACGATTGTGACCTTTTTGCTTTTATTATTGCTGAAACTAATTCGTCGAAGAGATCGCGTAATTGTTTATTTAGTTTTTTCCCGTCTAACGTTACAGGATAATTTCGATAGAATTTTATGAAACCAATGGTATTTATGTCTCGTTCATTCACCAGTTCGTTTTCTGTTCTTTCTATCAAACCACTTGATAGAGATAGTAATGATTCTTTTTTCAGCCGAGCTGGTGTCCAAATACGTCCATATTTCCGAGTTATTCCTAATCCGCCATATACTAGATCAGGATGGCTCAAATAGAAACCAAATGTTTGTTCACGAGATTTATCGCAAGAAAGAGAATTGAAAGACTGAAGATTTTCTAGATCTGGATCAGAAATTGTGAGAGACTTTGCGTCAAATGGACTATTGGAAATATCATCAATTCGGGAAAATGATACCGTTCTTGGGGTTGCTCCTTTTGCGAGTTGATGCAACATGTTCTCAGATAGGTTGGGCAATTGCCAACTTATGTTTAGCTTACTTTGTCCATAATATAAGATGGGTTTAACAGCTTGGAAATCTTTACATAAAAGTAATGCGTGATTGTAATCATAGTTGTACCAAATAATAGCTTTTTCTAAACTATATATATAGCTAATTTCTCCAAAGTTGTCCGAATCTGGATCAGCAATAAAATATTCTATTTTCTTTACATAGACTAATGGAATTTCTTGAAAATTGATCTTTTTTTCGAGGCTCTTTGCTTTAGTAATCATGTAGATGCATCTAATGGTACGATCAGGATCAAAACAAACAGCATTATTTTGTTTTTGCTCTGATAGTTCTGACGTTTTATTTAGAAGGTCTGAAAATTCTGGCCATGAATTAACTGAAATTAGATATAATGTGGAATTAGATGATAACGGATAGTTAGATTCTGAATTTTCTAAAGCAATTCGTCCTTCATTATTTGATGTTAAAACTTCTAATAATTCTTTTTTTGAAAAATCGTTAAGTCTATTTCTTATGTCAGTTACTGATTGGATCTTTAATATATTTCTTATCTGATAATCTGGTATATTCTTAATTACTAGTTCTATAAGTTCTCTTTTGGGAACCGGGGTATTTCCTATTATCATATGTAACTAGCCCTTATTGACAATTATAATTGTTATGTCATTAATTATTATACCAAGTATAAAATTATATCACTATTTTTAGTTTTTTTGAAACAGAAATATTACTTTAAAATTCATAATTTAGAAATATCGTAATAATAATAATAATAACTTTCTGGTTAATAAGTATACTGCTCTTAGTTATGATTTGTTGTATTAAAGTTCAAGTTTTATTGCTGTCTAGCTATTTTCACTTAGCATACAAACCGCCAAATATGCACGATTCAGACACAACCAGTCCCCACAGGGATATAATCGCGTTAAATTAGTACTTTTTATTCTGCCCTCATTTCGCCATTATCCTTTGACGGCAGGAATATTTCCCCAACCATTGCCGTCAGCAGTTTGAACCTGCAGCTTGATCATATAAAAATAAAAGAAGAAGGAAAGGTATAATACGCCTCTATGACCGACCGTACCTCACCCGCAGCCCAACGGCGTATTGCGCAAGAGCAGCGCACCGTCTCCAAGATGATCGCGCTATATTGCCACGCACAGCATCACACGCGGGGCGGGCTCTGCCCAGAGTGCACCGAGCTTTCGGCGTACGCTCAGGCGCGCATTGCCCGTTGCCCCTTCCTGCCCGATAAACCCACTTGCGCCAAGTGCCCGGTGCATTGCTATCAGCCAGCTATGCGTGCGCAGATCCTCCAGGTGATGCGCTATGCCGGCCCACGCATGCTGCTGCATGACCCCATAGCTGCTGTTCAACACTTAGTGCAGATGCTGCGCAAACCCAGCCCAGCAGTGCAGCGCGCCCTCGCGCGCAAAGCTGCCAAAGAGTAAGTTAACCAAAAGATGTATACAAACTACCTCATTCAGTATACATCTTTTCCCAAATGTATACAAACTAAGCCTTTCAGTTTACATCTCTTCTAAGATGGATACGAACTTTACGCCTTAATCCCGCTCGCCGGTCTCTACGTACCTGGTCAGTTCGCCCACGCTGAGGTCAGCTATGCCGAGCTTATCGAGCGTGCGTCCCTTGCGCCAGTAATCGGTATTGTGAATAATGCACGCCAAGCGGATGATGGAGTCGATGCCGCGCACAGAGACGCCATAGCGCTGGCCCAGCGCCGCAATCGGCACCAAGCTCATCGGCACTTCCTCAAAGATATAGCGGTGCTGTAAAGTCGCAGGTGCTTTGATTCCATAATAGCCCGTCTGATTGTGGATAGCTTCATAAAGGTCCGCACCACGGGCATCGTATGCCAGGGCGAGCCACTCCAGCCCGGTGCGCGCGCGCAAGCCCAGGGCTGAAGCCACGGTGCAGCGTTCGCGGTCCACGGTCTCCAGCAGCTTAGCGACTGAAGGAGAAACGCCATCGATATAGAACTGAAAATCGCCATGCGTGGTTTCGATCCAGCCGGCATTGAGCAGCGCGATAGTAGGGTGGAAGACGGCACCCATGTTATTCAGCCCAGTCTTAAGCACATTGCCGCCACTGATATATTGGGGATAGACCGTATGCACAGCCTCAAGCACCTTTTGGTTTTGGGTGGCAGGCAAGGCAGCCAGCGGCACGGATTCCTTGATGCGAAAGATACGCGCATGGCTGGGGCCTTCCGAG
>JAAYUT010000431.1 GCA_012517485.1 Candidatus Atribacter fermentans | reverse complement strand
AAGAACATAAAAAATTTTGATAAATGAGATTGCCACGTTGTATAGGACGCTCCTCGCAATGACGTAATGAGAATGGGCATGATAAATCAAGCCCTACCAAAAAATATTAAAATGTAGGGTGACCAGCTACCCGTGAGATAAATGTAGCGGTACGCCATGGCATGCTGAATCTTTGGTTCTCATCCTTATTTGTTAACAAAAAATTGACAAAGGAATTAATTTTTTAAGGAGGTTTATTGAAATTGAAAATTCTTCTCTGTCCGGATTCATTTAAAGGAAGTCTATCAAGTCGAGGGGTTTGCCATGCTATAAAGAAAGGATTTTTACGCTGTACTCATGAAATAGAAATTGTTGAAAAACCTATTGCTGATGGCGGAGAAGGGACCATAGAGGCACTCTATTATGGTTTGGGAGGGAGATTAATAAAAATTGAAATAACCGGTCCGTTGTGGGGAAAAGTGAATGCTCAATACCTCATTCTCAAAGATCAAAAAACAGCAGTCATCGAAATGGCTCAGGCAGCTGGTTTAACATTGGTTCCAATAAAAAAAAGAAATCCTCGATACACAACCACTTTTGGAGTTGGAGAGTTGATGATAGATGCAGTGAAAAATGGTTGTAAAAAATTGATTTTAGCCATTGGAGGAAGTGCTACCAATGATGGGGGGATGGGTGCATTAACTGCATTAGGAGTGAAATTTTATGATGAAAATCAAAAATTATTGTCTGGTATGGGGGAAAATTTGCCAAAAGTTCAAACAATCGATACGGATGGCATTGTAAAAGTGATGAATGAAGTGGAAATACTCATTGCCAGCGATGTCAAAAACCCACTTTTTGGACTAGAAGGTGCAGCGAGAGTTTATGCTCCCCAAAAGGGAGCGAATGACGAAGATGTTTTATTCCTCGATAAGGGTTTGATTCATTTTTCAAAAATGATTCAAGAAAAAACTGGAAAAGAAGTTGAATCAATTCCTGGTTCTGGAGCAGCAGGAGGAATTGGAGCTGGTTTTTGTGGGTTTTTAAATGCTCAAATTACTTCTGGCATTCAACTTATCATGGAATTATTAAAATTTGATGAAGAAATAGCAGCTAGTCAACTCATTATTAGCGGAGAGGGCAGAATTGATCGACAAACTCTTTATGGGAAAGTGATCAGCGGTATTTATGAGTTATGTCAAAAACATAATAAACCGCTAATACTTTTAGCTGGAAAGATTGAAGAAGAAGCATATTCGATTTATGGAGAGAAAGTATTAGGCTTGTTTTCCATTGTAAATGGTCCGATTCATGAAGATGAAGCCTTTTTGAAGGCTGAATACTTCGTGGAGAATACCTCTTATAATATTGCAAAACTGATCTTTCATAATTTTAGTTAGCAAATGTTAAAGAGATTAAAAAAGCCCTGAAAGAGCGACTCGGTCTTCCAAAGCTTTGATCGCCTGGCTGTTTTCACCCAAAGCTCTCTTGAGGTCTTCAACGGTGACACCGAGGTTCTTCAGTTCATCGGCAAATTCCTGGATCAGCTTTTCGAGCATAGCGATGTCTTCTTTTGTGGCTAAACCAGCTTCATCAACATACTGTTCCATATAGCCGATTGCACGAGCGATAGCCATGGCAAATTCATACCGGGTTAAGGCTCGATTGCCACCAAAGGTCCCATCGGGATATCCAATGACGACCCCTTTAGCAGCCAGAGTT
>JAAYUT010000060.1 GCA_012517485.1 Candidatus Atribacter fermentans | reverse complement strand
CGAGGAACCAAACAAAACAGCCAATACTACTTTGAATGGCAACTTTTTTAATTTATGAATTATTTCCTTTAGATCGGTTTTGGTTAAGAAATCCATTTTCACACCTCTCGTGGTCAAGCCTTGATTCTTGAATTTTAACAAATTTTAATCTCCTTCATCCACCTGGATGTTTGATAAATCAAAAAAGCTTGCCTCCTTTTCTACTTCAGCCATTTAACAGAAACTAGATTCTCAATACAAGAAAATTCTGGATCTCCAGTTACTACTGGTATACCATGACGTTGAGCCAGGGTAACTGCAAAAGCATCGGCATAAGAAAGAGGATGTTTAGCTTTAATCCGGGAAGCTTCCAGTGCTAATTTTTCATCGACAACAACCAACTTAATGGGTAGGTGTTTCAACATGGCTAACACTTCCTCAGCCCGCTCCTGGCCATAAACACGTGAGGTTATATAATAGACTTCTCCAAGGTTAATGACAGTCATCAAAACTGTAAGCTGTCCGTTGGCTGCCTGGTGAAGAAGTTCTTTCACCTGTTGGGCTCCTTTTTCCGCTTGAAGATATGCCAATACCGCAAAGCTATCTAAAACAATCCCGCTCTCCATCAATCATTCACCCTTGCTTTTGCGATCAAACAGCCGGGTAGCTTTCTCTTCTTCTGCTTTTTGTTCTTCGTGTCTTGTCTGAAGTAGTTCCTTAGTTAAGGAAATATCCCCTTTCAGCATTCCCATTGCTGTTTCTATCGGATCTTTAGGAGTGAGTTTCAGGATAATACGATCATCACCTTCGGTAATCTCCATTATAGAACCTGGTTTAATTCCATACTTTTTCCGAATGGGAGCAGGTATAACAATTTGTCCCTTGGGGGATACTTTAGCTCTTCCCATGTACAACTCCTTCTTAAAATGTAATACTTTATTTTATATAGTTTAACATATTCAAAACCATTCAGCAAACTCTCAAGGATCAAATCCTGGTTCTTGAGTTTTAAAGTCGTTGAATTAAAGAATTGGGATTCTGGAAAAAGATGGGAAGATGATACCTTCATGACTCTGAAAAACGAATCCGCAGGATGACGCCTGCAACGTCAGATGAGATCCTCACGTCCTTTAATGCTGAGGGGGAGAAAAAGAAGAAGGAAAGCTGGCTCATAATGACGGATTAAAGGCACACCCCCCTAACCCCCCTCAATGGGGGAATTCATTTGATGGTATTTCCAGGACAGACGTTCATGATGTTTTTGCAACACCAGATGAGGATGAAAATCCAAACTCGACATGCCATGGCATGTCTTTATATTAAGCGGGCGCAAATGAGGCCAAGGGGGCGAGGGGAGAAAAATGAAAAAAGAAGAGGTTCGCTATGACGGCATTTTGATATCTTTTGTAGGGGCTTGATTTATCATGCCTCGATTTACAGGAAAGATAAAATCTTCAGTTAAACCTTTAGAATTATTTGAATTCCTTCATTTTCTAAAACAAAAGGCCCTTCCCTTTTTACATTTTTCTTACAAGCACTAAGGAGTTAATTGATGTAGGATTAATCGTAGGATAAAATATTGAATAATATATTATATTATAATATGAATTATAGGAGGTGATGTCTGATGAAATTTGTTTCGAGCAAGGAATTACGAAATAATCCAGCGGAACTTTGGAAATCTATAAATAAAGAAGAAATGATTATTACAGTTAATGGAAAACCAAAAGCTATTGTGATTGAGGCTGAAAATGATATCGAAGAACAACTCAAAACTATTAGGAAAGCCCAAGCTGAGGTCGCTTTGGAAAAGTTAAGGTCCTATTCTGCTTACTGAAGACGATATCGAAAATGAAATCAAAAAATTCGACGTTAATAGCATAAACGCCAATTCTCGGGGGTCAGGTCTTGATTCTTGAATTTCTCTGAGATTTCTTTTTTCCACTTATCTTTATTCTTTTTCGTCCCCTCTCCCCCTCGCCCCATCTCCCCCTCGATAATATGATCAGGTCTTGATTCTTGAATTTCAATAATTTTTAATCTTATTTATTCATCCGTAGTTTGATACATTAAACCCCAAACAAAATAATTACTTCTTTAAAAACAAACTAATTTTAAAAAAAAGCCCATCAAAGAAAGGAGATTGAATATTTTCTTTAACTCGTCTCATGCCTCAAAAACTACAATGTAGACTCTTTCTTCACTTCGATACTTTCATAGATTTTCCGGGTTGCCTTTTTTTAAATATGATTGTTTTTCGCCAAAATAAATTAAGCATTCAATATACATTTTCAGCAAAGAGGGATTTAAATTTATGGTATGATTTAAAGTGAACATAACTGGAAACGAAGCTGATTTGATTTTATCTTTATAGTATTTAGTATGAGGTTCATAAGAAATGACAAATTTATCTTTCTTACCCACTTCAGATGAGGACAATCATAAAGAACTCTTAAAAAGCGAGCTTGAAAGAATGGTCAATATATTGAAACAGCTCGGAGCAGAAAAAGTGGTTCTTTTTGGTTCATATGCTCGTGGTAGGACTGACCTTTATACCGATATAGATCTGATAGTCGTAATGAACAGTGATCTCCCATTTGTCGAGCGTATTGCCTATATTTACCGAAAACTTACTCCCCAAGTCGATTCGGATATATTAGTTTATAGCCCACGAGAATGGCTTCAAATGCAAGATCGTCCATTTATCCAAAACGCTTTAAACGAAGGGAAACTTCTTTATGAGAAAACCACCACTTGAAGAAGCTAAGCGTTGGCTTGACCAAGCCCGTGAAGATCTTATCTGGGCAAAAAAGTTAGCAAATGATGGAGGATATCACATTGCCTGTTTCTTGTCCCAGCAAATCGCAGAAAAAGCGTTGAAAGCATTTTTATATTCGAAAGGCGAGGTACAAGTTTTTGGTCATTCCGTCAGTGTTTTAGCTGATAGAATGGCTCAATATGAGAAAAGTGTTAAAGAAAAGGTTTCCGATTGGTCAATTCTGGATGGTTTTTACATTCCCACAAGGTATCCTAATGGATTACCTGATAGTATTCCTGCAAAGGTTTATAATAAAAAAATAGCACAAGAAGCTGTAAATTTAGCAAATGATGTCGTTTTGACTGTTTCCTCAATCTTAAATATATAATACCATCTTTCACTGCCAAAACTTGATTTTTGAGTTGTCCTATTTGTCAATCTCATCGATTCCTACGCAGGTTGGAACAATGAAAGCATTCATAAAAATGCTGCGTACCTTGTAGTTG
>JAAYUT010000059.1 GCA_012517485.1 Candidatus Atribacter fermentans | reverse complement strand
TTTCCCAGAAATAAAGATAGATCCATTGTCGGGCACGAGAAGCCCTGATAAGAGGTAAAGTAATGTACTCTTCCCCGAACCGTTTGGTCCTAAAATGCCGACAAAATCGCCTTTTTGGATGTTAAAAGAAATATCGTGAATAACCTGGCGATTTCCATAGGAAAAGAAAAGGTTTTTTACCGAAAGAGAGTAGTTTACCACCCTTTCTTTTTCCTCCTTAAAAGATAGATAAAAAAGGGCGCACCCATTAAACTGGTTAGCACCCCAACCGGTAATTCAACCGGATGGAGAAGGGTGCGGGAAAAAATATCAGCCCAGAGTAAAACACTGCTTCCTAAAAGGAGAGATGCAGGAAGCAAATGACGGTGATCCTCACCAATGATGATTCGAATAATATGAGGAACAACTAAACCAACAAAACCAATAACTCCACTTACTGAAACAGATGAAGCAACTAAAAGCGATGTAATGAATAAGAGAATTTTTTTAGTTTTTTCTACTTCGACCCCTATACTTTCAGCCACCTTTTCTCCTAAAAGAAAAGTATTTAACTCTCGAGAATAGGAAAAAATAAGAGGGAATCCAATGAGAAATAATGGTAAGATAACATAAACTTTTTGCCAACTGCTATTCCAAAAACCACCCATAATCCAAAATACCATTTGATGTAAATTTTCTCCAGCCAAGAACATTCCCAATGAAATGAGAGCTGAAAAGAAAAAACCTATAGCGACTCCGGCAAGGAGCATGATTTCTAAGGGCATCTTATGTCCTATTTGACCCAAACGAAGAACCAAAAAAGTTGTTGCCAGTGCAAATAGGAAAGAAAAGAGAGGAAG
Organism: Candidatus Atribacter fermentans; assembly: GCA_012517485.1. Lineage (GTDB taxonomy): Bacteria > Atribacterota > Atribacteria > Atribacterales > Atribacteraceae > Atribacter > Atribacter fermentans. The sequence continues at coordinate 2,086 of JAAYUT010000059.1, read as the reverse complement.
AGTGATAAAACCAACTGAAAAACCACTTAAGATTGCTACAATGGCTCCAACGGCACCACCCGAACTAATTCCTAAAACATAAGGATCGACTAATGGATTCTGAAATAGACCTTGAAGTACTGCACCACTCAATGAAAGAGCAGCGCCCACCAAAACCGAAAGGATTAAACGAGGCATGCGGATTTCAAAAAGAATAGTCTTTTCTGAAGGCGAGAGTGATTGAGGGTGCAAAAAAGACAACAAATCTAAGATTTGAAAACGACCACGGCCAATTCCCAAAGAAAATATCATACTTAGAATAAGAATAATAAAAAGAATAATAATAATGAGTCGTTTCTTTGGTATCTTCATTTTACCTCTATTTCTGAATATTGTATTCTCCAAAAATTTCTGGATGGATGATTTGAGCAAAGCTTTGAAGTGCGGTAACTACTCGAGGACCTGGACGAGAAACTAAATTAGAATCAATCAAATAGACTCGATTATTTTTTACTGCATCTACTGTTTTTAACCGATTATCGGTTGTAACAAATTGATAGAGTTGATTCTCTTCGTTTTTCCCGTGATTTTCGATAACTGTAATTATAGAAGGATTTCTTCTCAAGATCTCTTCAAAATCTATCGTTGAATAACCCTGAATATCCTCAGCTAAATTTTTTCCACCAGCCAAGGTGATGAATTCATTAATGAAAGTATTATTTCCAGCTGTCCAGATCGGGTCATGCCAAATAATGTGTAAAACTACTGGTTTTTGATGATCTGGAATTGATTGAGTAAGATCACTTATTTTTTTAACTTGTTCCTTCATGGCTTCCGTTAACCTTAAACCTGTTGTTTCTACCCCGGTTAAAACCGCAACTTTAGTTATATCTTCAATGACTTGCTCAATGGTCTCTGATTTAAGAGTAAAAACCGGAAGTTTTAATTCATGAAGGCGTAAAATGGTCTCATCGGGGGTTAATGAGCTAGCTAAAATCAACTCTGGCTGAAGAGAAAGAATTTTTTCCAAATCTATTTCAGTAACATTCCCGATTTTTTCTTTTTCTAATGCTTCTAAGGGTTCATCGCAATACGTAGTCACTCCGACAATTTTATCATTTAAACCAAGCGCAAAAAGGATTTCAGTATTTCCAGGGGCGAGAGAAATAATCCGACTCGGCGGTTGGGAGAGGCTGAGTGTAAATCCAGTTGCATCAGTGGCAATTCGTGGCTGAGAATACGATATCATAGAAGAAAAAACAAAAATCAATATGGTTAAAAGTGCAAAAATTCTGAGCTTATTCATTTTATACTCCTTGTTTGGCTTTTGCCCGAATATTTCTGCGTGGAAAGAAGAGGGAGATAAGGGAGGGTTTCCCAAGATTCTGGTGGCGGTCCAGAAGCTGTTTCCAACCTCCTCTTTCCGCGAAGAGTGGTAAGGATGTTTTGGATAGGTCTCCTGACTTCTGAATAGCCATCTGGTTGTACCTTCCCAGTAATAACCAGTGGTAAAAAACAACCAGCATTTTCAGTTACAGTGGCGGGACCGTACCGGACTCACACCGGATTTCCCCAGATAAATAACCAAAACAGCTATGCGGTGAGTATATCATATTCGAATCATATCGACAATATTTTCTCATCTTATCTTGGAGATGAATATCCCCACTTAGAAAAGGGGTTAGAGGAATTTGAATTTTTCCTGCTTCGACATCACGATGGGACCAACCGTTTTTTGGTTGGATGACATGGCAATCTCATCCACCCAATCAGTCATTCTAAGGAGTGTCTTGTGCGATGTGAGAATCTCATCCTTTTTCATCTTTTTCAAAATTAATTATAAAAAGATGAGATCCTCACGCCCTCAAGAAACGAGGGCTCAGGATGACAGCATTTTTTTAAATCTCTTGTAAGGGCTTGATTTATCATGCCCGTGGGTTTCTAATTATATTTAATATTCCATAACTCCTTATTATTGTTCTTATTGAGCTATTATCGGGCAAGGAAAAACCAAATTACTCCCCAGGAAAATACCAGTAAGAAAGGGAAAAAGAGCAATCGATAGGTCAAAATGAGATCGCTTTTAAAATGGCGGCAGGTGAGAATT
>JAAYUT010000058.1 GCA_012517485.1 Candidatus Atribacter fermentans | reverse complement strand
TCTCATCTCCCATTCCGTCATTCTGAGGAGCGTATTATGCGACGTGAGAATCTCATCCTTTAAAATTCCACGATTCCACAATTTCTCAATCCTACAAATAATAATAGATAACTCATGATATTGCCACGACCTCAAAAAACGAGGTCTCGAAATGACGGATTGAGTTGATGAGATCCTCACACACCCAAAGAAACGCGGGCTCAGGATAACGGATTAAAGAATTCATTTGATGATATTTTCAGGATATGTACCTTTTTTTTAATACATGAAAACCTTCTGGACGAAAACTCACTACTTATATAATCGGCAATTTTTTATAAAGATTGATTAAAATTAGTTAAAATAAAATTTCTTAACAATAAATTATTTAATCTCTATTGAACATTTTTTAAAACATTTTTATTGATTTCCCATTAAAAAATTGATAGTCTTCCCTTCTTCTTTTTGCTAATATTAAAATTATGTGTGAACCTTTTTAAAAATTATCATGATAAGAGAGTTGAGTTATAATGAGTGAGATATATTTTTATTTGCTTTAAAAAAACCAAACCAAGGAGGTGAAGATATGCAAATATATCGGAATAGTATTTTAGTTATTAAACCATTTCCAAACTAAGGAGGTTGAACAAATGAAAAAAGGTTTAATTCTCTTATGTTTTTGCTTCTTGATTCTGCTCTCTTCTTGGGCTTGGGCGCAAGATATTGTTTTAATGCATGACAAAGGGGGTGCCCCTGACTGGCAAACTCCCTTTACTGAAATGGCGAATATCGCCCAAAAGGAAATTGGAATTACCTTTGTCCCCACTCCCTTCCCAGCAACCGATGTGTTCATGTCGGCAGCAAGAACAGCCCTGCCAACCAATAAAGCACCCGAGCTATTCACCTGGTGGTCGGACTTTCGGATGAAACCACTAATCGACGCTGGTTTATTAGAAGATGTAACTGCACTCTGGGATAACCATAAGGATGAATATGATCCAGCTTTCCGTAAAGCTTTTGAATCAGATGGTAAGGTTTTTGGGGTACCAACCAATTTAGCTTACTGGGTCGTTTATTACAGCATCCCGGTGTTTGAAAAATTAGGGTTGAAAGAACCTCAGAATTGGAATGAGTTTATTGCCATTTGTGATACCCTAAAAGAAAATGATATTATTCCCTTGGGAAGTACCGTACAGGGAAGATGGCCTACCTTTATTTATTTTGAAGACCTGATGATCAGAACCAATCCGGATTTTTATGAAGCATTGATGATTGGAAAAGCTAAATACACTGACGAACCGTCCAAAAAAGTCTTCACTCTTTGGAAAGAAATGATCGATAAAGGTTATTTCTCCGACCCAAGTACTGATATTTTTGGTGATTTTCCCCGGTTACTTGCTCAGGGAAAAGCTGGAATGATCTTAATCGGCAATTGGTATGAAGGTCAATTGATGGCGGCTGGACTTAACGTAGGAAAGGATGTTGGAGCTTTTATTCTTCCATCCATAGATCCTCAAGTAGGGAATGTTATCATTTACGAAGCCGCTCCTATGCTGCTGGGCAAAAACGCTCCGAAAAAAGAAGATGCTTTGAAAATTGCCGAGTGGTGGATGAAGCCAGAAACTCAATATCAATGGTGCAAATTGTTGGGATTCGTTCCATCAAATAAAAAATCGTCCACTGATTTTCTTTCGGTCCCAATGCAAAACATAGTCAAACAAATTTCAGAAAAACAATACCGTTTAGTAAACCGTTTCTGGGAAGCAACTCCAACTGATATCTGTGAGGAAGCGGTTGATAAATTTGCGGAGTTTATTTTGGATCCATCTAAAATGGATCAAATATTAGCCGATCTCGACAAAATTGCTGATACTTATTGGAGTAGTCAGTAACAGGGAACCAGAGAGGGGGGGCTTCAAGCAAGCCTCCCTCTTCATTAAAAGAGGTGTTCGGTTTGGTTGGTGAAAAAACCAGTGCCTATTTTTTCCTCGTTCCAGCTGTTATAATGGTGGTTCTTTTTTTGTTAATTCCAGCTGGTTATACAGTAGTGGTAAGTCTTACAAAATGGGATGGGCTTAGTGTACCTAAATTTATAGGTTTTGGGAATTATTTCCGGTTTATTCAAGATACTGTTTTCATTACTTCCTTAAAAAATACTATTATTTGGGTTATTTTTACCTTAGCTCTTTCAGTTTTACTGGGATTATTAATTGCCTATTTCGTCAACCGGGTAAAATTTGCTTCGCTTTTTAAGTCAGTTTTTTATATTCCCTTGACTATATCCGCAGTCACAACCGGACTCATTTGGTTATGGATGTTTTCACCTGACTTAGGAGTCATAAACACCG
>JAAYUT010000057.1 GCA_012517485.1 Candidatus Atribacter fermentans | reverse complement strand
TAAAACCTTTCCAGTTGGGTTGTTTGATTTTACTCAGGAGTTTACCATCGACTGGAGGGGGATGTGTGCCATGTCGGTGATCATGCTGGTGCCGGCGATCGTTTTTGTGTTGCTTACTCAAAAGCAACTGATTAAAGGACTGACCTTTGGAGCGATTAAGTGAAGGGGTTCAGTATGAAAAAAGAAGTCATGAATTCTCGAGAAAAAGTATATCCTGATGGCTCTCATGATGGTTTAAATCACTCTTAATCTTTTTTTTATTCAAGGGGAGAAGTTAATATAAATGGGAATTTTTTATTGAAAGGGTATTTTTAGAATAGACCCTTATACTGCTTGTGCAGCACAAATTGGGGATGAAAATGCCTTCCCCCTCACCTACGCCTCTCCCACCAGGGGAGAGAAAAAAAGAAAAAAACCTCTCCCACAGAGGGGCGAGGGAAAAAAGTATTAAAACCTTTCCAGTGGAAAGGCCAGGGAAAAAGAATTCGTTCCTTCTCACTTGATGGAAGAAGGTGAGGATGAGGGTAGAAGTCTAAATTCGACATGCCATGGCATGTCGCTACATGAATCGGGTGTAATAAATTACGCCCTCTACAGAATAACTTTCTTTTGTAAGAGCTTAATTTATCAAGGTCTTTATCCTGCTCCGTCATTGCGAGGAGCGCCTTGCGCGACGTGGCAATCTCATTTATTGAGTCTGTCATTCTGAGGAGTCCGATGATTTTAACCGGACGACGTGAGAATCTCATCCTTTAAAGTTTTTATAAAAACAGAATCAAAAAGATGAGATCCTCACGGCTTCAAAAAGCGAAGCCTCAGGATGACGGGTGTGGTGTTAAATGAGATCCTCACGCCCTCATAAAGCGAGGGCTCAGGATGACAACTTTTTTAAGCATTAATGTGTTTACAGAACAGAGATAGGGGCCTTTCCCGTTAATGATTTTTTCATCACCACAGCCTGAGCAGCTGCTTGGGCTGAACAGGGTCGACTGGAGTAAGTACAAAGATAGGTGCTCACCAGAGGGTATTCAGAAAGTTCATAGGGACTGCGGAAAGCAAGGACAATCATACGTTCACCCGAGGAAACTGATAATTTTTTTATGAGCTCTTTTTGAAGGTTCGTTTCAAAATCAGTTCCAGGAAGTGGATAATCTTCTGTCACTGCAATAAAGGAATGAGCTGATCGTATTATTTCGGGAATAGTTACGCTTTTCAAATTTTCATAATGATATACTTTTATATTCACTCCTAAACGAATGAGTTCTTTTTGAAAAACATCAAAAGCTGGTTCAGTTTGGTTAGGACCAATCCCTCTGGTGTGAGAGAGAATAGCATAAGCATCGCGTGGGACACAATTAATGAGAATAAGTGGCTGATTAAAATTTATTGGCCATAATTGCGAACGATCCCGTAAAATTGTAATAGCCGAAGATGCCGCTTCAAGAGCCACTGATTCATAATCACTCAATCCAAACTGTGGTTTTAAATTCAAGGTTGTTGATAAAGCCGGGAAAATCCCTTTATTGAATTTTAGAGTTAAAATTCTTCCAGAAGCCTCGTCTAATCTTTCGCGAGTTATTTTTCCTGATTTGGCTGCTTGAATGACACTCTGAATGAGATTCATGTGCCGTTCAATATAAATTGTAGAATCATGATCGTAATGTTCTTCGGCTAGCATGATCATATCAACCCCAGCTTGAATGGCCTTGATTGCTGCTTCATCGGAAGGATAATTTTTCTTTATAGCTCCCATATTCATACTGTCGGTAAGGACCACCCCGTTAAAACCCATTTTTTCCCGAAGGAGATCACGTATAATTAAAGGGGATAAGGTAGCAAGATTAATGGGGTCGATTTGAGGAAAAAGGATGTGGGAGGTCATGACCATATCGGCTCCAGCATCAATTCCTCGCTGAAAAGGATAGAGATCCTCGTGCTCTAATTGATTCAAATTTTTATTCACTTTAGGAATATTGCGATGGCTATCTAAAGTCGTATCTCCATGCCCAGGAAAATGTTTTAAAGTTGTGATTATACCACTGGCGTTTGCTCCTTTGACAGCAGACTCAACTTGTTGAGCCACTCTTTCCGGATTCTCACCAAAGGATCTCATCCCAATAATGACATTTTGCGGATTGGAATTGCAGTCAGCGCAAGGAGCAAAAATGGTATTAAAGCCAACTGAGAGCATTTCTTTTCCAAAAATATTATATATTTTATAGGTCAATTCAAGGTTTTCGGCTGCCCCTAAAGCTAAATTTCCTGGTCCGGTTGTACTAAAGGGAACAAGTACTCCCCAGGTTCCTTCATGGTCAACTCCCAAGATGAGAGGAATTTGATGTAAAGTTTTTTGAGTTAGTTTCTGGAGTGATAGCGTTAAATCTTTAGCTTCTATGGGGTTAGATGCATTATCCTGGCTCAAGTAACAGCCACCTATAGTATAATTGACGATAAGCGGCTCAATCGGCTCCAGATCGTGACCAGCAAAAGCCAAAAGAAATAATTGTCCAACCTTTTCTTCAAGAGTAAGTGAGCTCAAAAGCAATTGAATTGGTGATGGGAAATCCATTACGATCCTCCCTAACAATATTTTATCAATTATAACATGCTTTTTCCGTTGACATTGATTCGACATATTGTTTACAATATTAATAGTTCGTTCTCGAATCGAACGAATACGATGATGATGACTACTTTAACCAGTTCTCGAATTAATGATATCCATAAGAAAATGGTTTTTCGATATATCTGGGAGAAAGAGCGAATATCACGAACCCAGATACGATCCTATTTTGGTTTTAGTAAATCGACGGTATCGGGTATTATTCATGATTTAATTGAACAAGGGTTAATTATTGAAAATGGTCAGGAAGATGTTCCTTTAGGGAGAAAACCTGAGCTTTTCACAGTGAATCCCAATGGTGTAGTGATTCTCAGCGTTCTCCTTAAAGATTTAGGGGATGTTGAAATAGCAGTAGTTGACCTGAAAGGTACCATCCTCAGCCATGAGTCCTTTACATTATTAATTAAAGAACCACCCCAAGCTGCAGTTGATGAAATAGCTTGGTTTGTAAATACTGCTCTTGCTAAATATCCGAACACGACCTGTCTTGGTATTGGCTTAGGGGCTCCGGGAATTGTTAACCATCGTTTAGGAAGTATTGAATACTCTGCCCATTTTGGATGGAAGGGAGTGCCGATTGGTTCGATGCTTCAGGCTATGGTGGGTCAAGAATTCCCGATTTTGGTTGATAACCGAACGACTGCTGCCACTTTAGGTGAGATGTGGTTTGGAGGTGGAAAAAATTCTCGAAATCTTATCTGTATCAATTGTGGAGAAGCGATAGGAGCAGGAATTGTGATTGAAGGAAAAATATATCGAGGTTTTTTAGATGGTGTAGGCGAAATCGGCCATATTCCTTTAATCCCAAATGGGAATCTTTGTTTTTGTGGGAAAACCGGTTGTATTGAATCAATGGTTTCACTTCCAGCTTTAATGAAAAAAATTGGTAGAAAATATACTGGTGAAGATGATACGACTCGGATACTACGCAATGAAATTGAAAAACCCTTGATAAAAGAAATACTCTTAGAGGCTTATTCTACCTTAGGGGAGATGACTGCAATCCTAACCAATATTTTAGCTCCGGAGAAGATTATTTTTGCTGGAGGACTTACTCGGATCGAGCCCAAAAAAATGTTATATTCAGTTCAGCAAAAAGTCTATGAAAAAGCACTGGAACCTTTAGCGCGAAATATTCAATTAGAATTGAGTCGTTTTCATCAGGAAGCTGAAGCACTCTGGGGTGCTGCCCTGGTGATGGAAAATCTATTTAGTTTAGAAATAATCCGTTGATGGAGGTTTTATAATGGAAAAAATTGGTTTTGGTGTCATTGGTGCTGGAATCTGGGGAAATTCTCATGCTTGGATTTATTCAACTGAACCCGATTCAGAGCTCATTGCCGTGTGTGATAAGATTGAAGAAAAAGCGAAAGCTTTGGCGGAAAAGTATCGTGCCCGACGTTGGTATACTGATCCAGAAAAAATGTTAAAAGATCCCGAAATTCAAGCAGTAGGGATAGCGACACCTGACTTTGCCCACCGGGAACCTTTTATTGCTGCTTGTCAAGCAGGTAAACATATTCTTTTGGAAAAACCCTTGGCGACCAATCATGAAGACCTGAAGCTCATGAAGACAGCTTATGAGGAATCAGGAGTACGAGTCATGATTGATTTCCATGCTCGCTGGAATCCACCTTTGGTTGTGGCAAAAAACAATATTGATCAAGGAACCATCGGTGAAATCATTTCCATGTATTACCGTTTGAATGACACCATTTTTGTACCGACCAAGATGTTATCCTGGGCTGAAAAGTCATCAATCCTTTGGTTTTTAGGAAGTCATACGGTTGATACTCTTCGATTTCTTTCCGGTAAAGAGGTCAAGAGGGTGTATTCAGTTTCTCGATCTGAAGTTTTAGTGAAGCTTGGAGTGAATGTTCCCGATATTTATCAAAGTGTTTTAGAAATGGAAGATGGAATTATTGCCAGCATCGAAAACAACTGGATTGTACCAAATTCTCATCCTAATTGGAACGATATAAAACTCAATATTTTAGGGAGCAAAGGGATGTTCAATATGGATCTGACTAATAATCAAGCCATTGAACGCTATCTTCCCGATAAAAGTGATCATCCTGATATCCTGGTTATGCCGACGATTCATGGAAAACCGAGTGGTTTTGCTCATGAAAGCATTCGGGATTTTATCCATAAATTAATAACTGGTGAGAAATTTATTGTCGATTTTGAAGATGGATATCGAGTGAGTAAAGTTATTCTCGCTCTCATGGATTCGGCTAAAACCCGAATGCCGATCGAAGTCAATTATAATTCTTAGTCCAAAGTCGGGAGGGAATCGGATGTTTGAGAATGCCTTAAAAATTTTTGATTTAAGCGGCAAGATAGCTTTGATAACTGGAGCAAGCAAAGGCTTAGGAAAAGCATTTGCAAGTGCCTTAGCAGAAGCAGGGGCGATACCAATTTTACTCGCAAGAAGTCAATTAGAACTCGAGAAGACGGGTAAAGAAATTTCTCAAATTAGCCCACAATGTACCTGGTATGCGGCGGATATAACCAAAGAAATTGAAATTGAAGAAGTAGTGAATAAAATAATTGATCAATTTGGAAAGATCGACATTTTGGTGAACAATGCTGCCACTGGCAGAATCAATCTTCCCCCGGAAGAAACCAGTTTAGATCAATGGAATTTTGTTATTGATACAAATCTCACTGGTATGTTTATATGTTCAAAAGTGGTAGGGAAGGAAATGATTAAACAAAGAAAAGGGAAGATAATCAATTTGGCTTCAATTTCAGGATCAATCATCAATAAAGGAGTTCATGGAGGGTCATACGATGTTTCTAAATCAGCAATTGTGGCTTTAACCAAGGCTTTGGCTGTTGAATGGGCTCCTTATAATATAAACGTCAACGCTATTGCACCAGGTTATTTCCTTACTGAACCGAATATCAAATTTTTTGAAGCTGACCAAGATTTTTATCGTCAGGTGGTGGAAATGGTTCCCTTAAAACGGATTGGGGATCCGAATGAACTAAAGGGAACAGTCATTTATTTAGCATCGGAAGCCTCCAATTTTATGACAGGATCAATTGTCGTTGTAGATGGAGGATATACTTTATGGTAAGAAAAAAATAAGAAAGGAGGTGGTAGCCTAGTATTTTTATAAGGAGTTTTTTTATTCAAAGATAACAATAGAAAAAGGAGGATAAGCAAAATGCGTAAGTTCATTTTTTCGTTAGTTATAATCTTGGTTTTTTCAATCGCTAGCACTGTCTTAGCAGAAGTTCCGCCTGAAGTGGCTACTTGGGCGAACATGATTAAAGAGAAATTTGATGGGACGACCATAACCTGCGCTTTCACATCTCATCCAACCACCGATGCTATGCAAGCAATGGTTGATGAATTTACCCAACTGACGGGTATCAAAGTGAGATGGGATATTATTGAAGAAGGGTTGCTCCGTCAGAAACTTCTTTTAGAACACGAAGCTAAAACCGGTGTCTATGATGTTATCCTCATTGATGCCTTTAATATGGCTGAATATGCTCCAAGCGGAGTAGCACTTGATCTACAGCCACTCCTTAATAACAAAGAAATAACCCCAGAATGGTATGATTATGCCGATATCCTTCCTGCTTATCGAGATGGAATTGGGACTTTTAATGGAGTTATCAGTGGAATTCCAGTAGCCGGTGAAACTCGTTATGTTGGATATCGGACTGATCTTTTTGAAAAATACGGCCAAAAACCTCCTGAAACGATGGATGATTTTTTGGCATTAGCAAAGTTTTTCAATGGGAAAGAACCCAACCTTTACGGTGTGGCTATGAGGGCACAGAAAGGGATTCACTTTGCTTCTGGTTGGCTAACTGTTATGTATCAATTAGGTGGGCAGGTTCTTGATCAGAAAACTTGGAAAGTTTTAGTCAACGATCCCAAAACAATTGGCTCATTGGAATTTTACGTTGATCTTCTGAAACAGGGACCCCCAGATATTGCTGTTTATACCCATGAAGAAGCGGTTTCCGCTTTTACCTCAGGAAGAACTGCAATGTGGCATGATTCGACAGCTTTAACTCCTTGGATTTTAGATCCGACGAAATCCACCATTGTTGATAAAGTCAATTTTGTCCCACCTCCGAGCGGACCAGCTGGTGCCTATGGTGCGTTAGCTGGTTGGAATGTAGGTATTTCCAGCGACGTTGATGCCAAGCGGCAAGAAGCAGCTTGGGCATTTATTGTGTGGATGACGAGTAAGTATAAAGCCAAGGAATATGTACAACTTGGTGGAACACCAGTGCGCGAGTCGGTTTATAAAGATGAAGAACTTGTTAAAGCCAACTGGACCTTCCCGATTCAACTTGAATCTTTAGGGCGAGCTGCGAATTTAGTTAAAGATGGTATGATGTGGCTACCTCCTCATCCAAAATTAATGAAAGTACTCGAAGTAGTTGGGTCCTACGGTTCTGATGTGTTAGCAGGACAAATGACCGCTAAAGATGCACTCGATAAGGCACAAGTTGAATGTGAAAAGATCATGGCGGAGTAAATTTTCTCTCGGGGAGGGGTAATTCCCTCCCCGAATAGGAGATTCATCAATGAAAAAAAACAAAGAACATTATTGGTATCTTCTCCCATCTCTTTTAACTTTGGTAGCAATTGTTATTTTTCCCACTATTTTTCTCTGGTATATGAGTTTCACCAATTATGATTTGACGATGGGTTGGGAACAACACAAATTAATTGGAATCAGAAATTTTATGTATCTCGCTTTTGAAGATAAAGATTTTTGGCACTCTATGAAAATTAGTCTTTGGTTTATGGTTTTTAC
>JAAYUT010000056.1 GCA_012517485.1 Candidatus Atribacter fermentans | reverse complement strand
GGAATCGACAATGTTTTGTTCTTCTTTCCTTTTTACAAAAAGATTCTGAGATATTTTCTTAACAATGGGAAGTGAGATATTTTCTCTTACTGATAAAAGGAGAATAAGGCCTTCCTGCTTTCGGTCTTCAGAAAGATAAACTAAACCCTGAGAAATCGCTTCTCGTGGATGGCAAAAAAGCTTCTTTTTCTGATTACAAATTCTTATTTCCCCCTTATCTGGGCACGCTGCTCCAAATAATGCTTTAGCTAATTCAGTTCTTCCCGAACCAATCAAACCCGCGAAACCAACTATTTCTCCAGCATGGACTTCAAAATCGATATTCTGGAATTCACCAACTCGAGTTAGGTTCTTGACTGACAGGAGTAGTTCACCTTTTTGAGCAGTCCGAGGAGGATACATCATATTCAGTGATCGACCAACCATCATTCGAATAACATCAGGTGGATTGGTCGCAGATTTGGAATTGGTTTGAATATGTTTTCCATCTCGCAGGACAGTAATAGCATCACATATTTTAAAAATCTCTTCTAATTTATGGGAAACATAGAGGATAGTTATCCCCTTTGCCTTAAGCATATTGATAACCGAAAATAAATTCTTAATTTCTCTTTCTGTAAGAGATGAGGTGGGCTCATCCATAATCAGAATCCGAGTATTTAAAACTAAGGCTTTACTGATTTCTACCAACTGCTGATTGGCAACCGAAAGGTCGCCTACTTTATCACGAGGGGAAAAAGAGGCATTGAGTTCATTTAATACTTGTTGGCTTTTTCTTTCCATTTCGGCTCGATCTAAAGCCCCAGCAAAACCGACTGGTTCTCTCCCTAAAAAGATATTCTCCGCTACCGTGAGTTCACGAACTACGGTCAACTCTTGAAAAATTGTGGCAATGCCCTTTTTTTGCGCTTCATGAACTGAATTAATCTGAAGCCGTTGATCATCAATAAATATATCTCCTTCATAGTCGGAGTAAATTCCAGAAATTATCTTGATCAAAGTGCTCTTCCCAGCACCATTTTCTCCAACCAAACCATGAACTGTCCCAGAATCAATTTGAAAGGAAATATCATCGAGTGCAACAACTCCTGGAAATGACTTTGAAACATGTTCAATGCGAATCAACGGGTTTCACCTTCATTCCTTATTGCAACTATCTTTTTAAATTTATTTTCGCTGCAGTATAAAAAAATAGAACCGGAAGGCTAGAAATAAACTTCCTTTTCAAGCCTTCCGGTTTATACCAATTTTAGAATCCGAAAATATCAACGTTTTCTGGAGTTAAAAGGGTATCAGGAACATAGGAGAACCTTTCTTCAACATTTGTGACAGGTACCCCAGCCCAGCCATATTCATTTCCAGGAACAGGAAGAACTTTATCTTTGGTAAGGTAATCGTAAGCTATCCTTACTCCTAAATACGTCATTTGACCAGAATCCAAAGCTAATGCACCCTTTACAATTCCCTTTTTGACATACTCAGCATTTTGCTTTGGCATGGCAACTCCCCAAACCGCTACTTTCCCTTCTAAGCCAGCATTGATTATGGCTTGAGCTGCTGCTGGAATACCGGTGGTAACTGTGCTTGCAAATCCTGCCAAATCAGGATGGGCTTGGAGAATGGATTCACATTGACTTAATGCTTTTTCATAGTCATTGTCATTTGCATAAACTCCAACTATGTGAATATCTGGGTATTTAGAAAGTGCTTTTTCAATTGCTTCCCGTCTTTTCTCAAGATAGGGTGATCCTAATCCACCCGTTAAAATAGCTACTTTGCCTTTTCCACCGATTTCTTTTGCTAAACCTTCTCCTATGTTGGTTCCGCTTTGGGTGGGTTCCCATCCAGAAGCAGTCCAGATTAAATCAGTACCTGGTGCTCCAATATCAAATCCAAATACTGGAATCCCCTTTGCAATTGTATCAGCAATTGGCTTTCTCATTGTTTCGGCATCAACTGCTGCCAAAATAATGGCATCGACCCCTTTATTCACTTGGTCATTGAAATAATCCAACTGTTTAGCGGCATCTTCTTTTTCCGGAGCAGTATAAATTATGTTTATACCAAGTTCCTCTCCGGCTTGCTTAGCACCTTCTTCACAACGGACCCACCAGGGATGACCAAGAGATAATGGAATAACTGCAATAGTAAGGTCCTTAGCGCTG
>JAAYUT010000430.1 GCA_012517485.1 Candidatus Atribacter fermentans | reverse complement strand
TTCATCTTCCGACCTCTTTTATTATATGGTATGGTAGATCATTCAAAAATCCCAGCTGATCAACATTGTGGTCAGCTGGGATTCAAATTTATCTGACATGCATTGGGGAAAGTTTCTCAATCAGGTCGATCTTCTCGATACTATCAACCAAATACCCACCGGTATCGATATTAGGAGTAAATCCATATTTATTGTAGAGATACAGGACATACACTGCATAATAACCCTGCAGGTATTGTTGTTGATCGATGGTTGCAGTTATATATCCTTCGCGTAGTCCATTTAGAGTTGCAGCGGTCGTATCAAATCCTCCGGCAATAACCTCACCTGGTTCTTTCCCAGCAGCCTTAAGAGAATCAGTTAAGCGGTCAGTAGCAATACCACCTAAACCGATCATAAAAGTCGTTTCTGGATGTGCTAAGAGATAGGATGTCTCTCTTTGCTCCATAGTGGTCATTTCCAAACCACCACCATCAATAATCTCAAATGAAGTAATTCCAAATTCTGCTGCTGCTCTTTTAATACCATTAGAACGGACGACGCCATAATTGGCTCCTGGAACTTCAACCGGCATCGCGACGTGAGCTTTGGCAAGATCAATTCCCTTCTCTTTTGCTTCCTGGAAGAGTCGTAATCCAATCATGTATCCGGCTCTCTCTTCGCTTTGACCGATATAGCACAGTCGTTTGTTCCCAGCTGGACCTTGAGAATCATCGTTATTTATACCAATAACTGGTATCCCAGCTGCCAAAGCTTCCTCTACCGGTTTATCCCAAGCAGTATCATCGTTAATCACTAAAGCAATTCCATTTGGTTTTTGGGCAACAGCTTCGGCAAAACGTTTTTGCTGCAGGGCTAAGTCTGAACCTGCTAAATCAATATCAACTTGGCACCCTAATTCTTTAGCGGCATCCAACATGCCTTGCTGAACGACCGCCCAGAAGGGGTCATCCCCTCCATGAGTAACTAATCGAAAATACATGCCTTCAGCCGGTTTTTTCTCTTGTCCAAAAGCTAAAGAAGTCACACCCACCAAAAACACCGTAATAATCAAAAATATGACCCAATTTTTCTTCATTTTTTTACCCTCCTAAAAGTTTTTTTATGGTTTAATTCAATTCGATTCTTGTCAATCTAGTGAATTACACCACCTCCTTGATAGAATTTAAGGTTTTAATACCTTCCATATTGAATAGCTTCTTCAAACATGGCAATAATATTTTGGGGAGGAACATCGGCTTGAATATTATGAACCGCTGATAAAACATAGCCACCCCCTGGAGCTAATTCGTCGATCCGGCGTCGAACTTCGTCTCGTACTTCGGATGGTTTTCCAAAGGGAAGAACATATTGAGTATCAACACCGCCCCAAAAAACGATTTGCTTCCCATACTCTTTTTTTAGTTTACGTAAATCCATACCCTTTGCTTTCACTTGAATTGGATTCAAAATTTGAACACCAATTTCGATTAATTCTGGTATGAAGGAAGATACTGCACCACAGGAATGATAAAAAATAGGTGCATTGGTTTTGGTCTTAATAAAATCGTAAAGTTTTTTCTGTCGAGGTTTTATAAACTTGCGATAAAGCTCAAGAGAAACAAATGGACTATTTTGGGTGGCTAAATCATCTCCGCAAAGGATCACATCTACCAGGTTTCCAGTTCGACTGAGGAGTTCATCAAATTGTCCTATTTGATATTCAAGCATAATATCCAAAATAGCACAGGCAAGATCGGGATTGGATACCAAATCAATCATCATTTTTTCAAACCCACGAAGATACCATCCAAATTCAAAACAAGAACCAATAACATTGATAATTATTGCCTTCTCGCTTTGATGCAATTTTTCAACCTGGCTTTGTAATAAATCATAGTAGTCTTGATCTTGACGCGGGTTAGGCCATGATAATTTTTTGAGATCTGCTACAGATTCGACCTGAGAAAGCGGGTGTTCAATCATATCGAAATAGAGTCCAGTAAAACGTCGTTTTATTCCCCATTCATCCACCCAAATGGAATCCAGGCTATCCTTACTCCATATTTCTGGTGGAACTTCTTGATAAGCATATCTCGTGTCAATTTGAAAGCGATCAAGAATCTTTTCATCGGGTTTTACCAACTGCTGAATTCGATCAATCAAACATTCACTTGAAGAAATTGATAAATTAAGTTCACCTATAAGGTTGCGATAAGCCGTTCGAGTAATGCCGCTTACGATCCCTCCCAAATCCAGAGGAACTCGATCGGGTTCCTGATGATTTATTGTTTTCCTGATTCGCTCTCGACTATTCATTTCTTTCCTCTTTATGATTCTATTATAACTATTCTTAATTTATATTACCATTTTTTTCATCAATTGATGCGAGATAATTTTTAAACAAATTGGTTGTGGAATTCAACATTTTTTGTTTTCCACAACCAATTTATAATCTTTAAATCATCAATATTTTATATCTCAACCAGCTCTTTCATGATGTTTTTGGTATTTTCATATAGATCCCTGAAGATCTTATAGTATTTGTTATAAAGAGCATGGTTTTCTTGATTGACAGTAATAACTGGGCGAAAATCGACCCATTCCTTGATACGTTCAGGTTTATCGAAAACCCCTGTTCCCAAACCAACCAGAAAAGCATCACCGAAGGGTGCTTCAACGTCTTTTGAAAGCCGTTTCATATTAAATCCGGTGATATCGGCAAATATTTGAACCCAAAAATTTGATTTGGCAACGCCACCTACAATCCAACAATCGGGATCGAGCTTCATTCCCACCTTTATCGCTTCTTCCATATTATGTCTTAGTGAATAAGCCGCTGCTTCTAACATAGCTCGGTAAACGTGAGCTCGTGTGTGATAGAGAGACAACCCCATAATCGTTCCTCGTGCATCGGGATCCCAAATTGGAGAACGATCTCCCATAAAATATGGAAGAACAATGACTCCCTCACTACCTGGTCCAATACCGTTGGTTTCTAATTCAAGTAAGGTATAAGCTGATATGCCAGTGTTTTTACTGACTTCTTTCTCATACCGACCAAACTCGTCCCGGAACCAACGAGCTAAAGCACCTGAGGTCGCACTTCCCCCAAAAGTATAA
>JAAYUT010000429.1 GCA_012517485.1 Candidatus Atribacter fermentans | reverse complement strand
CCCGAATGACGAATGGCGTCGGCAATGGCTTTTTCTTCTCCAAAATTTGGAAGAGTAACGACAATGCCAGAAATTTTTTTCCGGTTTTCATCAAAGAGAGCAGCACATTTCTGGGCATCTTCCCAAGTTTGTACCGCACCATGTTTAGTATCCTCTGGTGAAAGGACGACCACATCATAACCCCACTTTTTAAGCTGAGACAAGACAATTTCGCGGCCTTCTTTAACCAGCCATTCAGGGAAAAATCCTCGGCTTCCCACGATGAGCCCCAAAGTTTGCTTCATACTACAAACCCCCTTTTTACATTATAATAATGACAGTAAATAAATTGTAAATCAGACTCATATCAATACTATCACATTTTTTTATAAAAACGTGCAGGGAGGTCGAGGTTTTATGTATAAACAGCGGCTTTTTATAAATATCATCTTATTTTTTTTCCTAATAGGTGGTTTTTCTTCTGCAAAAGAAAAAATGAATATACAAGGTTCAACAACCGTGCTCCCTATTATACAAATAATGGCAGAGGAATTTATGAATGATCACCCTGAATATGAAGTAACCATTAGTGGTGGAGGATCGGGAGTTGGAATAGCAGCTCTCATCGATCAGATTACTGATATTGCCATGTCATCTCGTGAAATAAAAGAAAACGAATTGCAAAAAGCTCGCGATAAAGGCTTAGATATTCATGAATATACCATAGCTTTTGATGCCATTGCTATCATCGTTCACACAAATAATGATCCTATCGATCAGCTGGATAGTGTAACGCTCAAAAAAATTTATACCGGTTTCATTGATAATTGGAAGGATTTAGGGGGTTACGACCGACCTATGGTGGTCATCTCCCGGGATACTAATTCTGGGACTTTTGAAATCTTCAATGATCATATTTTGAAAGGCGAAGAAATGGCACCTCAAGTTTTAAGATTAACTTCGAATCGTCCTATACTCGATGAAGTGTCCAAAAATTTAAATGCTATTGGTTACGTTGGTTTCGGTTATCTTACTCCTCAAGTAAAAGTATTAACTTTGGATGGTGTTGAACCGACGTGGGAAAATGTTATTCATGGTAGCTATCCATTGAGTAGAAGTCTCTACCTTTATACAGCAACCGTTCCCACCGGAATCTCTCAAGAATTTATTAATTATGTTTTTAGCGATAAAGGTCAGAAGATTGTTAAAGAAGAAGGTTTTATTCCTATTAAATAGTGATTCAATTCAATATTGGCTCGAAAAGTAGATAGATAAAAAATTTCATGGAGCGTACTGTTTCGTCGTGATAACCAGTTTGAATTTTCTTTCTATTATTATTACCATTTTTTTTGTTTCTTTCATTATTGTTTTTTTTATTTATAATCTTTATAAAAAAAGAAAAGAAGCGTTACAGGTTATAGAAAAAAAATTTGGATTAGGAAAAGACTACCAAAATTACCTAGACTTAGCTTTGGATTTGGTGCAGGAATTACAAAAGTTACAAAGCCGATTTTTTGAATTGAAAAAATTATGTCTTCAAATTCTTGATCTTTCATCACAAGCTGCGGCTTATTGGGAATATCAAAGCGATATTCTCCAGTATAACTCTTCTTTTGCTCGTCTGGTTGGTCTATCGACCCTTCATCGAGAACAGATATCCATCAACGAATTACCGATATTTGGGAAACTTTTAACAGAAATGACTCATGATTCTCAAACCATTGAAATTGGTACTATGCGAATGAAAGTACAGAGAATAATCGGAGATAATCATTGTTTCTTTATTCTGAGCGATATTGATGCTCAAGAAACAGAAGAGAAAGAGAAAAAATATTTAACTCATGCTATTTGGCATGAATTAAAGACTCCTTTAACAGTTTTAAAAGGGTACAGTCAGCTTTTTTTAGAAGAAATACAAGAGCCAGAATTACTCGAAAAGTGTCGAAAAATCAATTTCCAAGTTGAACGCTTAGAAAAAATAACCGCTCAACTTCGACATTTAGCTCGGCAAAATGAATCCGAGAAAACTACTAAAATTAAGATTTTCATCGATATGATTCACCAAGTCATTCATACTTGGCAAAACGAAATTGATGATCGTCAAATCAAGGTTCAAACTAAATTCGAGGAGGTTGAGGAGTATAGAGAACGGGAAATGGGTTTTTCCCAAGGGGATTTGTATATTGTCGCTTCTAACTTGATTTCTAATGCTATTCGCTTTAACCGTTCATATGGCTTGGTTTCTATTTCTCTTTATTTTCAACAAAATTCGCTCGTTTTTGAAGTTGCCGACAATGGTCCTGGAATTCCTGAAGAAATGAAAGATTTGATTTTTAAACCTCTCGGATATGCTTCTAACAATGGTGGGAAGAGTCAAGGGATGGGCCTCTATCTGGTCAAGGAAGCCGTCCGAAGAGGAGGAGGGCGGATAGCCGTTCAGTCGGGGAGTGATAGTGGAACAACTATGCGAATTTTTATTCCTTTCCGTTGACGGAGGTCTTATTCCTTGCTATAATTTCTCACGCATGCCGGGATGGTGGAACTTGGCAGACACGTACGTTTGAGGGGCGTATGGGTAAACCCGTGCGGGTTCAAATCCCGCTCCCGGCACCAACATTTTTACCCGTTCTGCAATACAAAAGAACAAT
>JAAYUT010000055.1 GCA_012517485.1 Candidatus Atribacter fermentans | reverse complement strand
GATTAACAAAAAAAAGAAAAACTATGCAAAAGACCAATAGAAAAGAATAATAATACAAAAATCTCGATCGATAAGACATCATAATCCCTCCTTAGAGTAGATAGTTGCAAATGTATAGATGTAAAAGGTTAATAAATCCAATAATCATTGTATCATTCAATCTGATCAAAATCAGAATGAAGGAACCTTTTTTGAAAAAAATTTTAAAGGTGAAGATGAAGGTGGCAAATTACAGTTTATTGTATTTTCAGGGTAAATGTTCATACTGCTTCGCAGCAGCAGGTGTGGATAAAAAAGCATTCCCCCTCACCATGACCTCTCCCGCGAAAGAGCGAGGGAAAAAAGAGATAAGATCTCTCCCACCAGGGGAGAGGAAAATAATTAATAAGGCTTCTCCCATGGTGGGGCGAGGGAACAACTTCCCACAAAACTCAAGCTTTATTTTTCCATCTTAAAATAGCCATGACGATAAAACCAACTCCAAGTCCCATCATGATTCCAGCCCAAGTATGTTTAAAAAGAATTCCTAAACCCATTCCAATAAAAAGGCAACCTGCAAAAGCAATACCACTCAATGACCAATCATGGTTTTCATCGGCCATAAAATTCCCTCCTTACACTTTTAAATTTTTCTCATTCTTACCTTCAAAAATGTTTATGACTCGCTTTATGGTCCGATCTTTCCACCCAGATGCACTGATAAAAACTCTTCCATGGCTCGGTAGAAATCAAATCGGTTCTCTTCGTTAGCAAACCCATGACCTTCATTTTCTTTTACCATATATTGAACACTTATTCCTCTTTTTTCTAATGCAGCCACAATCTGATCCGATTCAGATTTTTTAACTCGAGGATCGTTGGCACCCTGGGCAATAAAGAGAGGAGTTTTAATCCGATCGAACAAGAAAACTGGAGATACCGACTCGAGAAGTTCTCTATCTTTTACAGGATCACCGATCATTTCATAGAATTGTTGACGAAGCGGCTCCCAATAGGGAGGAATTGATTCGAGAAAGGTAAATATGTTTGAAATTCCAACATAATCAACTGCAGCAGCATAAAGATCTGGAGTAAGAGTAATCCCAGCTAAGGTGGCGTAACCACCATAGGAACCTCCATAAATACCGATACGTTTTGGATCGGCAATACCCTGATTGATAAGCCATTGAACTCCATCAGTAATATCATCTTGCATTTTTTTGCCCCATTGCTTAAATCCAGCTTCCCAAAAAGCGCGTCCATATCCAGTTGAACCACGAAAATTCATTTGTAAAACAGCATACCCCCGGTTGGCTAAAAATTGGACTTCAGCATTATATCCCCAACTGTCTCGATACCATGGTCCACCATGAGGATTGATTATAACTGGTAAATTTTTAGGCTCGATTCCTCGAGGAAGAGTTAAAAATCCATGGATGATCAATCCATCTCGGGCAGTATACTGGATAGGCTTCATGTCAGCCATATTTTTTTCTTGAATCCAGGGGTTTACTTCAGCGATTTTCATGATTTCATTTTTTTCATAGTCATAGAGATAATAGGCTCCCAATGATTTATCACTATAGGAACGAATGATAAAACGATTTTCATCACGGTTAGAACTGGTGGCTACCAATTCATAACCAGGGATTTTTTTGGTTAAATCTTGAAAAATGGCTTTCGTTTCTTCATCAAAAAAATGGTAGTGAAGCTTGTCAGTTATATAGGTAACCGCAGTGAGTTTCTTTCTTTTATCAGAAGCTAATACTCCATTCACATCGACATTGGGATTTTCATAGATTAGTTCATTTTCCTTTTTGGTTTTCGGATCAAACACCACCAAAGCGGTTTTATCACGACCTAAATTGGAGAGAGCATAGAGATTTTTATTGTCATAGGTAAAGAAAAAAGGAGTCAAGGTTTCTTTAAAATCAGTTGTTAGAATATTTTCAAAAGGTTGACTTTCATTTTCTCGGTAGAGAATACTGGTATTTAATCCATCGCTGGTTATAGCCACTCGCAATAAACCATTATGATCAGTGAGCCAACCAATTACATTTCCAGGATTTTCTGCAATTAATTTCATTTCTCCGGTTTCAATATTGATTCGGTAAGCATCAAAAAATCGAGGATCTCTCTTATTAAGAGAAATAATCATTTCTTGGTCGCTATCTTTTAAATCATCGATTACACCGGCTCGAACTCCTTCAAAGGGAGTTAAATCAACAAGATTTGAGCCATCGACGTTTACTGCAAATAAATGATAATTTTCTTCACCGGCTTGATCGCGGACATAAATAATTCTATCATTACTTGCCCAAAAATACCCAGCTAAATCTCGGTCAGTAACAGAAGTAATACGTTGAGCTTCTGTTTCACCAAATTTTTGGACGAAAATATTCAACCGATTTTCCCAAGGTGCGACATAAGCAAAATATTCACCATTGGGAGAAAGTGAGTAACCGACTTTTTCGGGATTTCGGAAAAAATCTCGTAAGGGAATGAGAGGAATTTCCTCTGGATAAGCTATTTCTAAATTTCCAAAGCTTATAAGGCAAAAGAAAACAAAAGCCAGAAATAAATAATTAAAAGTATTTATTTTCATTGTATAAACACCTCAAATATTATCTAAAAATGATTTATTTTAGTGTTTAGAGAAAATTTTGGGACCCCCTTCCTTTTAAATTTCCTATTTAATATTATAAAAATGACCATCTAACCGAGTTGATGGCAATAAAGAAGTCTGATTTCCATTATAATAGAATAAACTATTGGTGGAAAGTAAATAAATCTTTGAGGAGGGAAATGAAAGATTACAAAAGGAGTATAAAGTTAAAAAATAGTATGAGGAAGGTTTTCTGAATTGCCTTTTGAATTATTCTATTATAAACGTTTACACGAGACAAAAGAATATCTTCAGAAATTAGCATCTCAAATATCCAATCCAATCATTATTATTCCTTCTTTATCAGATAAAGATGAATTTCAAAAAATAAATCCTTTTAAAGAATTTCAAATTTTTCAATGGAATAACTTATATAGTGAAATTCATAGTCTTTTGAATAACCAGATTAACCTGCCACCGAAAAGAAAAGAAGTCGATCAGAGCTTAAATTGGTTAGTAGTCTATCGCCTTTGGAAAGAATTGAATAAAAAAACTGAAACCGTTGAAGTTCCAGGGGGATTGCGAAGAATAGAGTGTGTAACTCATATATTGGAAAGCATCCGTGAACTCCTCCGCGAAGAAGTGAGCTGGAGCGATTTTAATCGCTTTATGGGTTGTAATGATTGTTTTGATGATTACCTTTGTAGTCAAATTCAAGATCCGACCAGTTGGTTATGTTGGATTTACCGGGGATTTCTTAAGGAATATGAGCGATATCAACTCGGAGATAATCTTCAAATTCCGAGCTTAACTGCTGAACTTATAATAAAATTCGGGCAAAATGAAAAATTACATAAGTGGTTGCAACAAAATCATTTCATTTTTATTGGATTTTTTCAATTTACCCCAGGGCAAAGTCAATTACTGTATAGTTTGGACTCGAACCACTGTCAGATTTATATCATCAAGCCTTGGTGTGGTATACCTCAATTTGATGAAGGATTCCTTTCCCAACGCAGCCTTCCTTATCCTCCACTACGAGAGGTTAAGTCTGTTCTAATAGGTGAAATTGCAGCTGGGGATACCCGTCATCAGTATGAAACCATTGCTCGTGAGTTGGTTTTATGGTCGGTAGGGAAGGGGCAACTTTCAAAATGGGGTCAATTTCCCGGTTGGGATGAAATCGTAACGATCATTCCCACCCAAAGAAGAAAAATTTTTCAAGAAGTTTTACAAAAGTACCAGATTCCCTTTCAGTTTCTTCAAGGATATTCAGCTAAAGAATCCACTTTGTGGGGAATTCTTAACCAATTACGAAATGCTGGTCAAAGTAATTGGCCAGCAGAAGAGACACTTCATCTTCTAACCAATCCATTATTAGGAGAAATAGATATTTCAGTTAAAGAAGCCTACCAGCTATCGCTTCATGGAATTGAAGAATGGAGAAATTTATTAAAGGATTTTCCTCAATCTTTATTAAAATTTGATCAACTTGTCAAGTCTTGGCGAGTTATTGAATCCTGCCGAACGCCTCGAGAAGTGTATCAAGTCCTCTATCGAATTTTTACCAAAACCTTCAACATTTCTTTTCATGCTTCAAGACTCGCTGGATTAGATCCTTCTCGAGATGAATTGGTTGCTTTGATAACTGCTTTTCTGAAGGAAATTGAGCAAAAAATCCTTCAGTTTTCTGAAGATGAAATATTGACATTCTTTGCTCAACAATTGGAATTTACTTCATCCAGAGAAGTTTATGGGTTTTTGGAGGCATGGGTTAACCATGCCACTCTCCGTCCACCCCTTATTGAAAAGGGAACCTTAAAAGTCTATATTGGTTCTCCACCAGCTTTAACCGAAGCACCAGTGGTGATAATTAGTGATATAATTTCAGCTTTCTGGCCAGGGAGCTTTCCAAATACTCCTTTTTTGGAAGATGAACTGAAAAAAAAGTGGAATCAAAACCCAGAATTAAATCAAGCAACTCTACCTACCATTCATCAAAAGAGAGATGAAAAAAGAGCTTTATTTCGAAGGCTGATGGCCACTGGATTACAACATACCATTGTAACCTACCCGTTGCAGGATGAAGCAGGACGGCCAACATCACTTTCTCCTTATTATGATGAAATATTTACAGGTGATGATCCATGGGCAGAAAAAGTGGTTTTCTTTAAACGACCATTGAGTGCTATTCTTCCTCAAACCATTGAAACTTATTTAAAACCGGTGGAAATCCCAGAGGATGTCACCTTGATTGCTCGTAGTCTTCCTTGGTTACCCAATCAAATTTCAGAAGTACCTCCAATACCGATCAGTGAGTTGGACACCTGGGTAGAATGTCCTTTTTTGTTTTACCTCAAAAATTTCTATAAATTAACTGAACCGATTCCTCCCGGTTTTGATCCCCGTCGGGGTGGAATAGTCTTGCATGACTTGTGGAGAAAAGTGTGGGATAAATATTTAGAAGGAAAATCAACCAGCCTTCGGGAACTGGTGTTGTCCCTTTGGCCAGAAGTTGTCCAACGGATCTACCCAGAGCTTTTAACGATTTTTATTAGCGATGAACTTCGGTTAAGGCTTGATGCTTTAAGAATGGCCGACTATCAGGAACATATGGAAAGTTTTATAAATCATTACCGAATTGAAGAAAAAAATGAATTTGTTCTCCCCCCGTATGAAATAAATCAACTTTCTTTTACTGGCCGTTGCGACCGCCTGATCGGTTTAAAAGAAGGATACTGGTTGATCGTAGATTATAAAAGTGGAAAATCAAATTATGCGAGGACCTCATTGCAGTTAGCTGGTTACAGCCAAGTTTTAACCGACAATGGATATCCGGTGATTGGCTATGTTTACCTCTGCCATGGTGACGGGAAAGCAATTGGTGCTTTTGAAAATACCCTTTTTGTCCCCTATGGCGATAAGCTGAGGAATGCAATCTTAAAGTCGAATCGTTCTGGTAAAATTTTAAGCGTCGAAATGGAACTTGCCCGACAAAAAATGGAAGAACTCTCTTTGAATTTGGCAAGCGGTGATATCCAACCAAATTATCATAGCCAAACTTGTAATGGATGTTTTGGGAGATCACTTTGTCGAAAAGACGAAATGCGTGGTCGTGGAGGAGAAGATGAAGAAAGTTGAAAATAAAAAATTCCTAGAGCTTATTGCTGATTCCCGACCGGCTCAACAGGAAGCAATCATGGCTGATGAAGATTTAGTGGTGGTGAGCGCTGGTGCTGGCACTGGAAAAACCGAAACCTTAGCTCGCCGCTATGCCT
>JAAYUT010000428.1 GCA_012517485.1 Candidatus Atribacter fermentans | reverse complement strand
TCCCACCAGGGGAGAGGAAAAAATTTAAGAAGGTGATAACGGGAGTAGCGGATCACGGTTCACACTTCACGGTTCACGGTATTTTCAGGATAGACCTTCATGCCACTTGTGTGGCACCAATTGAGGATGGAAATGTTTTCCCACTCACCTACACCTCTCCCACCAGGGGCGAGGAAAAAAGTAATAAGGCTTCACCCACCAGGGGCGAGGGAAAATTTCCCACTCATCAATAGAAAAAAGATGATACTTAAGAGATTGCCACGTCACTTTGTTCCTCGCAATGACGTAAAAATATTTCTTCCTTAAGAGCTTTATAGCTTTTTCTTTTCCCTCTCCGTCTTTCTTGATGGGAGAAGGTGAGGATGAGGATGAAAACCCAGGATTCGACATGCCATGGCATGTCTCTCCATGAATCGGACGCAATACATTGCGCCCTTACATTTTTAATTTCTTTGGTAGGGGCTTGATTTATCATGCCCGTGGGTTTCTAATTATATTTAATACTCCAAAACTCCTTATTATTTTTCTTATTGAGCTATTATCGGGCAAGGAAAAACCAAATTACTCCCCAGGAAAATACCAGTAAGAAAGGGAAAAAGAGCAATCGATAGGTCAAAATGAGATCGCTTTTAAAATGGCGGCAGGTGAGAATTAAGCAAAGGTGAGCCGGTGAAAAAGTAATTCCAGCATAACCAGATATAAATAGTAAAGGAAAAATCTGTTGAATGGAATAATGAGTCAATAACGGAAGGATAATGGGAAAAGCAATACCGATAAAAGCTGATGAATAACCACTAATAAGAGCAATAAGAAAGGGAATAACCATTCCGATAATGAATACTGGAAAATGATTCGAAAGAAAGGAATCAACCAAGATAGAGATACCCCCACTTTCAATAATGACGGTTTTAAAAATTATGACCCCTACAACATCCAGAATCATAGCCCAGTAAAACCGATGAAACATCAGTCGTGATAAGGTGGAAAGGTTCATGCGATGAAAAAAAACACAAAAGATTATTCCCATTGCAACTCCCAACCAAACCGGCTGGTTAAAAAGGACTACAAAAACTGGAATTAGGATAGGAACAAACAAACGGAACAAAGTTTTTAGGGGTATGGATTCAGTTTTTATATTAGCTTTTGATATTGGTTTTTGGTTTTTGATAACCAACCAACCACCGATTAAAGCGAAAAGCGTAAAGGGAAGATGATGAATAATAATCCATGCAAGGGATAAGCCTGTAATGTTAGATGCCATTAAAATAACTGGATAAAGAGGGAGGAAATACTCCCAAACATGTCGATACCAATAATTAATAAAGGTAAGCAATTGATTAGATGAAGAATGAGATGAATAAGAAGCTTCGATTAAAGGGGCGGAAAAAAGTGCCCCACCAGGCATGGGAAGGAGTCCGATGAGAGCTGATAAGGCTGGAGATACCAATCGGGAATCACGAATTCGTTCTTCAATACCCTGTACTAACTTAACAAGTTCCCCATTATTAGACAGTAAATTTCCTAACACCATAATAGAAAAAACACTCAACAATAAATTGGTATTTTCATAAGCAAAAAATCCTGATGGGAAAACCGATGGGAATTTCGAAATGGGAATTTGAAATAAAATCCAAAAAAGGAAGGAAGCCAAAATGAGGCTTAAACCGATATTTAATTTCTTTTTAATGAGAATTAGGATAAAAGCAAAAATGATCAGTATTTTAATGAGAGCGAGCATGGAATTTATTGGGAATGAAGATTGAGAAATGTGATCAAATGCTTAACAACTTCTTCAGGTTTTTCTTCCTGAGGCATATGGCCACATTGGTGAATTTCTAAAAAAGTGGCGTTATTGAGGAAGGTGATTAACCGCTTTATTTCTGAGATTTTTACCCAAGGATCTTCCCTACCGCTCATGATAAAAATTGGCAATGTAAGTGCTTTTAAATCGGGGAAAACGTGATTTCGTGAAGAATCGCGTAAATAGTAGTAGAGAGCCAAACCACTTTTGGGGTTTTGGAGAATTGGTTTAGCGATTCGTTCAATTAAATCTTGGTCAATTATATTCTTATCAAAAACTGCATCTTGGAGGGTTTTTATCAATTTA
>JAAYUT010000427.1 GCA_012517485.1 Candidatus Atribacter fermentans | reverse complement strand
ATTATTTTTGTCGTTTAATTTCATTATTTCTATTCTGAAAACCCATGAATGATTTTTTAAAGGTACTCATATAGAACAACCAACTGGGATCTCATCCTGGGCTTTCATCCTCATCCTGACCTTCTCCCATCAAGGGAGAAGGAACTTTTAGTCGTCATTGCGAGACCTCGTTTTTTGAGGTCGTGGCAATCTCATGAGTCAGCTTTTCTTATTTATGGAATTATGGAATTTGAATAAATGAGATTCTTATCATGTCCGGTAAAAAACGCCTTCCTCCTCAGAAGGAAAGAATGTCTCAAAGAGATTGCCACGTCGCTGCGCTCCTCGCAATGACGGAGCAGAAATAAATTCAAATCCCCCTAACCCCCTTTGCTAAAGGGGGAAATTGATTTCTGAAGAGTATTTTCATCATCAATTGGTGCTGCTAAGTAGCATGAGGGTCTATTTTGAAAATACCAGAATAAGTGAAAAGTAATGAAATAAAAAATAAAGGCACACCCCCCTTGAATCCCCCCTCAATGGGGGAATAAATCGAATAATTCCCCTCCGTGGAGGGGTGCCGCTCCGCGGGGGGAGGGTGCCTTTCAGGTTTTTCCTGGTTATCTTGAGGAAAAAAATAAAGAACAATGACGGAGTAAGTGGAATCAAGGGAGAAGGAAACAAAAAATCGTCATCTCACTCCCTCCCCCTTTGGCGTCTTTTGTCAAAACCCCTAGGCATTTTTCTCATGCAATGACTGTCACAAAATCTGCTAGCAATCATCATTTCTTTCTTAAATTTTAAAAATTTTTAAAAAAATTAGGTATTCCATTTACAAAATGAGAGAAGAGTGGTATATTTGTGGTAAATTGTGGGGGAAAGTGGAGAAAAGTGGTTTTTCAGGAGGGGTACCATTGCTCTTAGGGCAATATCGACACTCAGTTGACAATAAGGGAAGGCTCATCATTCCCAATGAATTCAGAAAAGATTTATCCAACACCCTCTATATTACCAAAGGAATAGAAAATTGTGTATTTGTTTTTTCTGAAACAACCTGGCAGGTTATAGCTGGAAAAGTTGCATCTCTTCCGATGACAAAGAAGGCAGGGAGAGAGTTTGCCCGGATTTTCTTTGCCAATGCCAGTGAAGAAACCATAGATGCTCAAGGACGAATTACCATTCCCCGTCATTTAAGAGAGTATGCTGGAATTGATAAAAAAGTAGTTACAGTTGGAGTCGGTGAAAGGATGGAAATTTGGTCAGAATTGGTTTGGGATCAACATGCATCAGAAGTGGAAGGGAAATATGAAAATATAGTTGAAAATATCATGGATACGGGGATTTGAGGTGTTTCATTATCATCAACCGGTTATGATTGCAGAGGTTGTTCAGTACTTGATTACCGATCCCCAGGGAGTTTATGTCGATGCGACGGTTGGTGGTGGAGGTCACGCCAAAGCAATTTTGGAAAAAGCATCCCCGCAGGCAGTCTTGATTGGAATCGATCGTGACCAAGAAGCGATTGAAACAGCAAGTCAAGTTTTAGCCGAATTTGGAACCCGGGTGAAGCTGATTCAAGGATCTTTTTCGAGAATAGCAGAAATACTCATTCAAGAAAAAATTAAAACGATTCATGGCATTTTATTCGACTTAGGCGTTTCATCTCGTCAGTTGGATGCACCAGAGAGAGGTTTTAGTTTTAGCCAGGACGGACCACTGGATATGAGAATGGATCGGACTCAAAAAATAGATGCCTGTCAGGTTGTTAACAGCTTTTCTGAAAAAGAATTAGCTGATATTTTCTTTTATTATGGAGAAGAGCGTAAATCACGGAAAATTGCTCGATCAATTGTGTTGGCTCGACAAAGAAAACCAATTATGACAACTGGTGAGTTGGAAAAAATTATTTGGGACTGTCATCCGGGCCGAAGAGGGGGCATCCACCCAGCAACCAGGGTTTTTATGGCTTTACGGATTTATGTGAATCAGGAATTAGACGAATTGCCAAAAGCATTGGCAAGTATTGTTCAATATATGAAGGAAGGAGCACGTTTGGTGATTCTGAGCTACCATTCTCTTGAAGATCGAATCGTGAAAAATTTCTTTCGAAATCATGATCAGCTTGAAGTCATCACTCGGAAACCTATCATACCTTCTCAACAAGAAATACAGTCAAATCCTCGTGCTCGAAGTGCCAAGATGAGGGTCGCTCAAAAGTTGTTAAGAGAGGAGGGGACTCCAGCTTGAAAAATATAGCAATATTTTTTTTAATATTTATGGTGAGCATGTCTTTCTTATATTTATTGCTGCAAGCTGAAATTGTTGAAAAAGGATTTATTTTGGGTTTAAAGAAAGAACGAATAGAAAACCTTATAGCCAATAAAGACCGCATTGAAATCGAGATTTCTCATCTTTCATCTATGGACCGCATCAAAGAAATTGCGACTCAAAAATTAGGAATGGTTTTGCCCGAGAGGACTATTTTTCTCGCAGCTGCTGATCAAAAAGTTGAGCTTAAGGGGAGCGAAGCAGCTGTTGCAGAAATTAGAAATGAAACGGGGCTGAAAAGATGAGTTCCAGAAGATTTGTCCATCGGGCAAATTTTCTGGTGATGATGTTTTTTTTGGTTTTAGGATACATTGTTTTTCGAATGTTCGTTCTTCAGGTTGTTGAAGGAAACGAGTATCGGGAAAAAGCCAATATGGTTCGTTTCCGAATGGAAGACCTTCTTCCTTCCCGAGGTCAAGTCTTGGATCGAAACGGCGAGGTCCTAGCCCGTGACACCGAAGCCATATCAGTTTATTGCGTTCCAAGAATGATTGAAAACCCCGAAAGCGCCGCTCAAAAAATTGCCCCATTATTAGGTCTTGACGTAGAAGAGACTCGAGAAAAATTTGAAAGTCGAAAATCTTTTGTGTGGTTAAAACGCCAGGTTCCACTTCATATCAAAGAAAAATTAGAAAAAGAAAAGATAGTTGGTATTGAGTGGAATAAGGAGTATAAACGGTATTATCCCCATGCTCCCCACCTCAGTCATATTCTTGGATTTGTGGGTATTGATCATCAAGGGCTGGAAGGATTAGAGTTTGCTTTAAATGAGGAATTGACTGGTAAGATGGGTTATATGACCTTTGAGAGAGATGGAACCGGCAAAGAGATTCCCGGAAGTTTGGTTTATTTCAATCCTCAATCTGGATACAATGTTACTCTGACCATTGATCGAACCATTCAGTTTTACGTTGAAAAAGCGCTCGATGAAGCAATCGAAAGAACGAAAGCGAAGGCAGGTGTAGTTGTGGTCAATGACCCAAGAACTGGAGATATCTTAGCCATGGCTTCACGCCCTTCCTATGATAATAATCATTTTAATGATTATCCACCAGAAGCTTGGAGAAACTTAGGAGTGTCAATGCTTTTTGAACCTGGTTCTACCATGAAGCCTCTCATTATGGCTTCAGCCCTTCAAGAAAATAAAGTTTATTTAGGAGAAAGTTTTTATTGTGGTGGTTCCATAATGGTGTATAATCATCGAGTGCGAGACATTAAGAGTCATGGGCAGGAAACACTTGAAGACATTTTGATAAATTCCTGTAACGTCGGTACAATACAAATCGCCCAGCGGCTTGGTGAAGAAACATTATATCGCTATTTAAAAAATTTTGGGATCGGAGAAGCTTGTGAAACTGGGTTAAATGGAGAAGAAACAGGTTTATTAAGAAAACCTCGAAGCTGGTCAGCACTATCAATCGGTGCTATCCCCATTGGTCAGGAGATATTGGTCACCCCAATTCAACTTTTACGATCGTTGTCAACTGTAGCCAATCGCGGAGTTCTTATGAAAACTCGGTTGGTAAAAAAAGTCACTGATGAAAATGGGAAAGTGATTCGGGAAGTTCTGCCAGCGCCTATTCGACGAGTCATCGATGAAGAGACTGCTGATTTAGTTATAAAGATGATGAAAAAAGTTGTCGATCAAGGAACGGGGAAAAAAGCCGCCATTCCAGGGTATTCGATTGGGGGAAAAACCGGAACTGGGCAAAAAATTGGAGCAGACGGTCGTTATGCCATCAATCGGTTTTATTCTTCCTTTGTTGGGTTTTTTCCAGTTCCTGAACCACGTTTCGGAATATTAGTAGTTTTAGATGAAGCTCAAGGAGAATACTATGGAGGCGATATCGCAGCTCCGGTATTTCGGGAGATCGCTCAAAATATTATTCATTATGCTGGTATTATGCCGGAGAATGCTGAGGTAACAGTCTATTGATTCTAAAAGAATTGTTTCATTTCAATGATTATCTTCATAAGCAAATTCTCGACGGGCAAACAGAAATCAATGGATTGACTTTTGATTCTCGGTTCGTTCGTCAGGGATTTATTTTTTTTGCCTTCCCCGGGACCAATACCGATGGGCACCTTTTTATTGCAGATGCCGTTGCAAGGGGCGCATCGGTTATTGTCTATTCTGACCCCAATATTTCTTTTCCCGCTCATTGGAGGGTTTCATGGATTCGAGTCGATGATGTGAGAAAGACCATGGCTCAAGCTGCTGCTCGTTTTTATGAACATCCCTCTCGGGAAATGAGGCTATTTGGTGTAACGGGGACCAACGGAAAAACGAGCACGTGTTTTTTTCTTCGCAACATACTTGAAGAGAATGGCAGTGCCTGTGGTTTAATGACTACACCTAAAAATATCATTGGGCCCGATATCTATGAAGCGATAAACACAACCGAGGAATCCCTGCAGTTGCAAGCCAACTTGAGAATGATGCTGGATAAGGGCATTCGCCAAGCCGTTTTAGAAGTTTCTTCTCATGGTTTAGCTCTGGGTCGGGTTGAAGGGTTGTTTTTTGATGCTGCAGTGTTTACCAATGTGGTTGCGGAACATTTAGAGTTTCATAAAAGTTTTGAGCATTATTTTTCCAGCAAAAAAAAGCTCATTGAAATGGTCGAACAAAATAATCAAAAATCTTATCCTCGCCTGGCTGTTATAAACGGTGATGATGAAAACTGTCGAAAAATTGCTGCTGGCAGCCATCTCCCTCTTCTCACTTTTGGCTTAAAACCTGATAATGATGTAACTGCTCTAGAGATTGAGTATTTTATCGATAGGACAAAAATGATCATCAAAACCCCATGGGGGAAAGAAGCTGCTCAGCTTTTCCTCCCCGGCTATCATATGGTTTACAACGCATTAGCAGCAGCGGCTACCGCTTCTTACTTTGGAATAGCAATTGAAAAAATTGTACAAGCCCTTCAAACAACCCGTCATGTTCCGGGAAGGTGGGAGGTCGTCGACGCCGGTCAAGATTTTATGGTGATCGTTGATTTTGCTCACAACTGGCATGGATTGGAAAATACCCTTTCTTTTATTAAAACAGTTGTTCCGGGAAAAGTCATTACAGTTTTTGGTTGTGGTGGAGAACGGGATCGGAATAAGCGGCCGATGATGGGTCAGACGGTAGCTCGCTGGAGTGATGTTTGCATTGTTACCAGCGATAATCCCCGCCATGAAGATCCTCGGCAAACTGCTGAAGATGCTATGCACGGTATTCATCAATGTAAAAAAGAGATTCCTGTGGTATCTCAAATTATTCTTGACCGGCGCGAAGCCATAGCTTATGCTTTTTCTTTAGCACGAAGTGGTGATGTGGTTTTTTTGGCCGGGAAAGGTCCTGAACGATATCAAGTTTATCACGATAAAATCATTCGCCACAATGAT
>JAAYUT010000426.1 GCA_012517485.1 Candidatus Atribacter fermentans | reverse complement strand
TTACAGTATAAAAAAGAACTGCTCCCATTTAGAAGCAGAAAAGATTTTTATCCATGAAATGTATGAAAAAGCAGTCGCAATTAACGATTTAAGAATGATCAATTTCTGTAAATGTATTCTTGAAAGTTATGATCAGTATAAAATAGACGGTTATATTAAGCCATCCGGTGGATAATAGCAAGGCTATAAGTTCCCAAAAGGACTATTTATTCTACATGAGTCTTGAAAAGGTTTCAGAATAGATCAAGCGCTAGTTATCGTTTTACCCCCTGTAAGACTTCTACTATCACCATAAAAACTGTAGTGGGTCGAGACACTTCCCTGCCTAACTTAAAACAAACAAAAATTTTCTTTGCCTTTTTTCCCTTTTTAATCAAGGGTATTATTTAAAAACTTTTTTTTAAAAACTAAATATGGCATTAACGGACTAAAGATATCCAATCCTTATCTTTGATAGATTACTACCTATTTATAGTAAGCAGCCTATAGTCCACCATTCCATCGTGCAGATATAAGATTTGCATAGACACGCTGTTCTATCCAATTTGATAAAAGTGGGAAAAGTTTTAATTTGCTCCGTTTTTTCCTTATAATATTGGATTTTCTCGAATCGTTCTATTGAAATGAAAAATTGGAAAAGTTGCCCGAATCTGTTTTCTTGGTTTATAACGTTTTTTAATCATTCTTTAGATGGAACCATTGAAGAGCTTGATTATTATAATTCCTCCAGTGCACCGTTATTGAATGATTGATCAAATAAGAATAATACTGGTTTGAGAGAGGATTATTAAAGAGCTTTAATAATTTAATAGAAGGCTATAATACTTCGGTAGATACCATATAGAGTAACATTCTTTTCTATAAAAGGAAAAATATCAGTTGATACATTTTTCTTCCTTCTATTCTTCAATGATGTCTACTTTCCAATCTTTTTTTCTTTTTTTCTATTCCGTTTCTGGTACGCTTTGAGTACCATATTTTACACTATTAATTGGTACGGTTTAAGTACCATTAGTCGTCCTTTTTAAATTTCTCATTTTTTTCTTTTTTTCCATAATTCTTTATTAAATATTATAAATTATCACTCTTTGTCTTTTAATCTTGACTTTTAGATAATGTATACTAAAGTTCGCAATTTCGCACCTTGAAAAAAGCCACCGGAGACTCCAAAATGAAGGTTGCATGTAACAAAAAACTTCATCGAGGAGGAATATCCGATGGCTCAAAATAATCATACACCATTTCTCAAAAAAATGCTCATTGATTTCATGACTGAACCTGATCCGCTCTATGCGATGCTCGAATGGCTGACCAATGAACTCATGAAACTGAAAAGCTTTAAAACAAAGTTGGAGCTCACAAGGGAGAACACTGTCCCACTCGAACCACCCATTTCTCTGGAACCCGAATCAGACGATTTGATACCCGATGAGGTACGATCTATCTTCTGGTTCCAAAGCTCCGGAAAGGAGGCTATATTCCCTTCTTTGTGACTAAAAAGGAAACGCTCTGAGCAAGCTCTCCTGAAAGGTGGTTCAGGAAGCTTTCATCAATGGCGTTTCCACTCGAAAAATGGAACGTCTTGCTCAAAGCTTAGGGATTGAGTCCCTCTCTGCTAGTCAAGTCTTGTGAAATCACCAAAGACCTGAGTGATCAAGTCGAATGGTTCCGTACCCGTCCTTTGGAAAAAGAATATCCAGTCATTTGGGTTGATCCTCTCTATGAGAAAGTTCGCTGTGAAAGACACGTCATCAGCATGGCGATAGCTGTTGTCCAAGGTATTACGAACGAGGGAAACCGAGAGATCCTGGCGGTCGAACCGATGTTTGCAGAATCAGAAGATACCTATACTCATCTCTTTGAACAGCTCAAAAGCCGAGGAGTGGAAACAGTATGGCTCTGTGCATCAAGCGCTCATAGCGGACTAGAAAAATGCCATTTTAGAAATGTTTCTTAGGATCAAGTTGGCAACGGTGTAAAGTACATTTTATGCGTAATTTCCTTGTCAATATTCCTCATCAAGAAAAAGAATCCATAGCCCTCAACTCAAAACAGATCTGGAATCAACCTGACCACAAGTGTGCAAAACGGTATGCTCTGTTGATCATCCAGGAATACCAAGATCGTTTTCCTTGAGGCCATTGCTCTTTTTTAAAGAAGGACTGGAAGATTCCTTACAATTCCTGGCTTTTCCCCATCTTGACCAACGAAAGATCTCCTCAACCAATTCACTCGAGCGGATTCATAAAGAGATTCGTCGTCGAACCCGAGTGGTAGGGATCTTTCCTACCACCGATTCCTATCTCCGGTTGGCCACCAGTTATCTTATTGAGTATGCCGAAGACTGGATGAGTAGCAAAAAGTATATCAGTTCTGAGGCGATTACCGAGCAACAAGCAGAGCTTCTCAAGATAGCCTAAGAAAAAAAGAAAAGAAAACAAAAAGAAAAAAAGAGGCTGTGGATAGATGGACAACCCTGCGGGTTGACCACAGATCCACAGCCCGACGACTCATG